>JACWAO010000019.1 GCA_014874305.1 Candidatus Colwelliibacteriota bacterium
CGGATTAGTTTCCGGCGGGTTGGTGGAGTTTATAACAGCTGATACCGTATCTGGATTTATACAGAAATGGACTGGTTTAGGAGAAGGGCTAACGCAGATAAACGATTTATTAATACGGCACTATATGCGCGCCATTCTTTGGGGCCTGATAGCTACAGCGGCTATGGCAGCAATAGGGCCGATTCTACATTTTGTCTTGTACCTAAACACAACCGTCCTTACAACTCCGGCCATACACGATATTTATACCGTCCTGTTGAGCCTGGTTAATATCGGCTTTGTTATCGCGATTATAATAATCGCCTTTGCTACGATGTTCCGGAACGGCAAGTTTGGCGGCTCAAAGAATTTGATCAAGGTCGCGGCGGCCGCGCTTCTTATAAACTTCGGCTTCTTCTTCGCCTCCATAGTAATTAACGCTGGCGATAGGGTGACTTATGTTTTTGCCGATGCCGTCTCGGGAACGCCGTATATTACTAATAGCACGGGTATACCGGCTAATTTTGGTACCGAGGCAAGTCTAGTGGGGAGATATAATGTCGCATCAGTAACCTGTAGTGTTAGTAGTCTACTTAGCAGTTTTAGCCAAGGGACCAGCGGATTCAGTGGGGCTGTCGAAAAGGCGATTGTTTTCCTGGCTCAACCACTGGTTTCTATAACTTTTGGAGCTGTCATTTCTTTGATTTGGGCGGCGGCGCTTTTAGCTATAACTATAGTATTTCTAGTAAGGTACGCGTTCCTAATCTTCCTGCTCGCGATACTGCCAATCTCCTGGCTTGGACTAATCTTCCCGAGTCTTAAAATATCTATCCCCGGGGTCAAGGGATCTGATCCGTTCTCCGGCTGGTGGGCACAGTTTATAAACTGGGTCATTATGGGTCCTATGTTGTTATTTCTCCTATACATAAGCCACCTGCTATCCGACGCACTTACGGGATCGACTAATTCTTTCTCGCAATCAAGCGCCCTTGTAGCCTCCTCTCAATTAGTGATACAGCTGATAGCCATTCTTATAGTAAACTTGATCGGTCTTTATGGTGCGGTAAAAATGAGCGGCGTGGCCGGGGCGATAGCCATAACCGCGGCTGGCGGCGCTATCGGGTGGGCCGCGCAAGGATTAACTAATTTCTCAGGGTCCGCGGCGGCTAGATTCCGTTTAAGAAGCGAGGCCTGGCAGAAATCCGCTCAGGAAAACAAGAATAAGGTTGGCGCGGCCGCTCAGTTTGCGTGGGCAAGATTTTTGGGTACGGCAAGTAGAGGGTTTAGTGGAGTAGCTTTGCCGCCTCAGTATAGAACGGCGCTCGAAAAAGCCGGTCTTAAGGTCCCACAAACAAAGGAGTTTGATGTGTCTAAAGCGGTTGAGGGTCGCAAAAAACAATTGGAGGCAAGAATGCCCAACGAGGTGCTGGCGATGGCTAGGGCTAAAGTAAACGCCAGGAATATTCCATTAGCCAGAAACGCTGTGGATTCGGCTGCGATATTAAGCTATCTCATAGACAAAAGGCAATTACAAGAACTTAACTCAGACCAACTTATTCCGCTTCTTAAGAGTGCTTCCAGCATAGGAGCACAGAAGGATGTGCTGTCCGTAAGGCCCGACTTAGCGGCAATGATTGACAATAAAAAATCGGGGTTTGATCCCGCGGCGACGCCTGCTGATAAAAATAAAATTGTCGGAGAGTACATGAAGTCTATCGGAAAAGCGGTTGATAAGGTTAAACCCGGGCAGGCGGAGAACGTTCTCGTTCAATCGCTGTCCCGTCCAAAAGATTTGACGCTGAATTCTGATTTACAAGCCAACGAGGCCGTTATACTCTCGCTCTCCAACTCACAGGTATCAAGGATACTGCGCGAGGGCAGTAGCGAACAGCAAAAAGCGCTGGTTGAGGGCATTAAGGCGCTTAACGATAAGCGCGGCAACGCCCTGGTGGAAAAACTTGGAGACACTGATGCGGCCAAAGAAATAGACAGACAGAGGAAGAGGCTCGCGGAGTATGTGGGCGGTGCCGGTGGCGAGGAAGAGGAGGAGGGACCTCAAGCCCAGCAACCAGAAAGCGGGCCAACCATACTCGGACCCGATGGAAAACCATTACGTAAAGAACAGTCCCGTAAGGGCGGAGGGAGGCGTGGAAGGAGTGGGGGAAATCCCGACTTTAGAGCTTTGTGGAACTCGATAGAATCTCCTGATATTAAGTGATAAAAAATTAAATGATAAGCATATTTGATGTTCCAAAACAAATAAGGCTATGGTTTTCCTCGGATGGGGTTTCTGATGAGCTGGATAAAATGAATCAGTGGCTCGGCTTGGCTGATGAAAACGCGACCGTCATAACGGATTTACTGTCCAAGTTGGAGATAAAAGATATCTCTATAGACAAGTTCTACGATGAACTAAAAACCCGGCTACTTCCTCTAGTGGGAGAGGATAAAACACAGCTGGCTATACAAAACGTAAATGGAAAAATGCTGAATCCTATAAAAAACGATTTGATTTCATTCGGCATTATACCGCCAGAGACTACCTACCGGCCGTTAGAGTCCGCGGATCAACAAGAACAAACCACACAACCAGCTACGGAACAACACGCTGTGGAAAACACGCCCGCCTTAAGGCCGTCCTTCGAACACGAACCGGAACCGTATATTCTGCACAGGGAGACTCCCAAAGAAACGCCGACACCAATAGCGCCAAGCCAGCCTCCCTCCGACGCCGCAAGCAAAGCGCAGTTATTTTCTCCAAGGTTTGGTGAGACGGACAAAGGTAAGAACCAAGCGCCCGGCGAAACGCGGGTTGTGAACTATTCACAGTTCAGAACGCCTGTTACTGAGCCGGACAAATCAGGCGACTCCACAAAAGAAGGTCTTTTAAAGCCGTCCATTCATCCGCAAAACATAGTAAACTTAAAAAGAGGTGGCGACAGCGATACCGGCCAGCCAGCGGTTAATAAAGAAAACACTATTAACTTAAAAGACCTTCCTGTAGATTAATGTTTATGCTGGCCTGCCGGTTTCTAACTTTCGAGCTTTTGGGGTAAAATTTACCTAATGCAGTTTCAGGTTCCGCAATTTATCGAGACCGAGGATAAGATAGTCGGGCCGCTGACGCTTCGTCAGTTTATGTATCTCGCGATTGCCGGCCTGCTTGTTTTTCTTTCCTTCTTCGTTCTGCAGACGTGGCTCTGGCTCATAGTTGTTGCCGTGCTCGGGGGCAGTGCGGCCGCTATGGCATTCATCCAGATAAACGGCCGTTCGATGGTTGTCTTTATCATGAACGCCTTCGTCTACCTGTGGGAACCGCATTCATATACCTACGCCGAGGAGAGGATTATAGTAACAACTACAGCAACCACGCCGATAGCGGCCATTCCGCCGGTAAGAGAAGTTAAGCCTCCGGCCCCACAGCCTACAGCGGCACCCGAAAGAGAAGAGGCGGTTCCGATGCCGACAACGCCTCCGGCCCCAGCAACGACAACTCCCGCTCCCGCGCCAACGCCGATTACGCCGCCGGCACAAGCGCCGTCGGTTACACCTAAAGCAGTCTCGAGACCGGCATACGCGCCGGCAAAAGCGGCGGCCGAGGCGGCGGAAAGGGCGGTAACCGGCGGGCTAAAAGATCTATGGAGCAAGCTCCAGACGACAAAGAGCGCGATACCTCACCGCGAGAAACCGTTAGCCGGAGAGGTAAGAGACCAGGACGAGATACAGGAAAAGTACGAAGTGATAAGGAAAATTACCGGAGAAAGCCAGCTGGCAAAACGCGTTGATTATAAATAAACACATGCCTGCCAAGAAACAGAAAAACATCCAAACCCCGCCCACTCAGCAATTTGTGGACGTAAGAGAGGTAAAAAACGGCATCGTTGTTCTAAAAAACGGCGCGCTGAGAAAGGTCATACTGGTTGACGGATTGAACTTTAACCTTAAATCCGAGGAGGAGCAGAATCTGATAATCAGCGGATACCAAAACCTCCTTAACTCCCTCGACTTTTCCCTGCAGATACTGGTTCACACGAGAAAGTTGAATATAGACGGCTATATCGAGGACTTAAGAGAGCGCATGGAGAACGCGGAAGACGAGAGTGAGTCCCAGCAGATATCCGAGTATATAAACTTCATAGAATCGCTTATTGAGGGAAACGAGGTTATGGTTAAAAGCTTCTTTGTGGTTATTCCTTACGAAGCCGTGTCACTACCCCTGCCCTCATCAAAGCATAAAGGCGGGGCGCCTAAAGCCGAAGAGGGCGCGGAGCAGGAGGAAACGCTCGAAACCCCCCAAAGAGAACGAGATCGTCTTGAGGAACGCGTTGATAAGGTGATAAGCGGATTAAGACAGATCGGGTTAAGGGCGGTGGCGCTTGAGGACAACGAACTTCGCGAGCTCTATTACAATTTTTACAATCCCACAACGATAGAGCAGGGCAATGAGAAGGTAGCTGAACGCGGCAAGAAAAAAACCAGCGGCGAGGCGGATATAGTAGCCTCCGGATCGATAGAGGTTACTCCGTTAAACATCAAGGTAGACGACAAGTTCGCCAGGACTCTCTTCATACTCGACTATCCGAGGTTTTTATCAAGCGGCTGGTTTTCGGATATAATAAACTTCCCCGGGCTTATAGACGTTTCTTTCTTTATTCATCCGGAGGAAACAAACATAGCTTTAAAAAACTTGCGGCGCAAATCCGCTCAGTTTGAGTCTCAAATCTTAGCCAACCAGGAAAAAGGACTGGTTAGGGATCCGGCGCTTGAGACCGCCTACCAGGACGTTGAATCTCTGCGCGACGCTCTTCAGCAGGCCACGGAGAGATTGTTTCTTGTGGGAGTATACATAACCATCTATGCCGACACGGCGAGCGAACTTAATAAGCTGGAGTCGCAGATAAACTCCATACTGGAAAGCAGACTGGTGGATGTGAGGAGCGCTGATTTCGAGCAGATTAAAGGGTGGCAGAGCACAATGCCTTTGGGCATAGACAGTTTGGATATAAACAAGTCTCTTAACACGGGACCGATCTCCTCCTTCTTCCCGTTCGTATCATTAGACCTGACCTCGGATAGCGGAATACTTTACGGAATAAACCGGAGCAACAGTACGCTTATAATATTCGACCGCTTTTCACTGGAGAACGCCAATATGGTGGTCTTCGCGAAATCAGGATCCGGCAAAAGTTACGCTACGAAGCTGGAGGTAATAAGGTCGTTAATGCTTGGCACCAACTATATTATCATCGACCCGGAAAACGAGTATCAGTCCTTGGCGGAAACGCTTGGAGGTACGTATATAAAAATTTCGCTGAATTCCGGCAGTCATATAAATCCTTTTGATATTCCGATCGTCCCCGCCGACGAGGACCCGGGAGAGGTGTTAAGATCGCATGTCGTCAATCTGACAGGGCTTTTAAAGTTGATGTTGGGGAAGATAACCGACGAGGAGGAGGCGCTCCTGGACCAAGCCTTAATAGAAACTTACGCCGTAAGAGACATAACTCCCGGCCGCGATTTTACAAAAGCAACCCCTCCGCTTTTAGAAGACTTAGTTGGGGTTCTGCGAGGACTGCAGGGAGGCGAGGAGATGGCAACGCGCTTACTGCGTTTCGTTAAGGGAAGTTATTCCGGGTTTACAAACGTTCCCACGAACGTGGACATACAAAACCGCCTGATAGTGTTTTCCGTCCGCGATCTGGAAGACGAGCTAAGACCGGTAGCAATGTACATAATCCTTAACTTCATATGGAACGCTATCCGCGCGGACATAAGAAAAAGAATAATGATTATTGATGAGGCCTGGTGGCTTATGAAATATCCGGACAGCGCGTCTTTTCTCTTTGGCCTAGCAAAGAGGGCGAGAAAATATTATCTGGGACTGACCACTATAACCCAGGACGTGGAGGACTTCTTAAACTCTCCCTACGGCAGACCGATAATAACCAATTCTTCTTTACAGCTTCTTTTAAAGCAGGCTCCGGCGACGATAGACACAACCGGGAAGGCGTTCAACCTTACCGATGTAGAGAAAAACTATCTTCTTGAGGCGGATGTCGGAACGGGGCTGTTTATCGCGGGATTAAAG
>JACWAO010000020.1 GCA_014874305.1 Candidatus Colwelliibacteriota bacterium
AAGCCGTATCTGGCGAACGGCGGAAAAAGCTCCCAAATCTTTTCGGCGGTCTTCTCGTCGATGCCGTTTTTAATCATCCCGTCTATAAGCTTCTTCTGTTGTTCGTCCAATAGAGATTTAACCTTTTTTCCAATAGCCTTGCGCAGGGTGTCGGATTCCGGAAGCGTAAACCCCGCCAGGTCTCTGGCGATCCTCATCATTTGTTCCTGATAAACGCCGACACCGTAAGTGCTCTTTAGAATCGGCTCGAGCTTTGGGTGCAGATAGGCGATCTTCTCCCTGCCGTGCTTTCTATTGATAAAGGAGGGAATAAGTTCGATAGGTCCCGGGCGGTATAAGGCGCCCAAAGCCACCAGATCCTCAAGCTCGGTTGGCTTAAGATCTCTCATATATCTCCGCATACCGGCCGATTCGAACTGGAAGATGCCGGTCGTCTCCGCCGTCTGCAGGAACTTGAATGTAGCCGCGTCGTCAAGCGGCAGTTTGTCGATATCCACCTCCTCGTTGGCGTTGTTTTTAATAAGCCGCAAGGTTTCTTCGATAATCGTCAGGTTGCGCAGGCCAAGCAAGTCCATCTTTAGTAGCCCGAGATCCTCGACTCCATGCATCTCTATCTGGGTGATAATCGCGTTCGGATCCTGAGGAGAGCGCTGTAAAGGTAGATAATTGACGAGCGAGGTTGCCGAGATAACAATTCCGCAAGCGTGAACCGAGGCGTGCCGCACCGTTCCCTCCAGATTTAGGGCGGCGGTAAGAACGCGCCTGGCGTCCGGATCCTTCTCGTATCTTTCCTTGAGTTCCGGTATCTCCTTTAGATACTTGCCGAGCTTCGTGTCGGATTTGTCCAAGTTAGCTTCGAATGGGATCATCTTCGCCAGCTCATCGCAAAAAGAGTAGGGAAGACCCAAGGCGCGTCCAGCATCCCTCACCGAGGCGCGCGCGGCCATCGTTCCAAAAGTAATTATCTGCGCCACTCTTTCTTCTCCGTACTTATCCTTTAAGTAAGCCATAACCTCATCGCGGCGGTAATCAGCGAAGTCGATGTCGATATCAGGCATGCTTATCCTTTCCGGATTAAGAAACCTCTCGAACAGCAGTCCGTATTTAATCGGATTCACTCCGGTTATGCCTAAGACATAGGAAACAAAGCTTCCCGCGGCCGAACCGCGGCCCGGTCCCACTACTATTCCGTGATCCTTGGCCCAGTTCACGTAATCCTGGACTATAAGAAAGTAATCCTCGAACCCCGTCTTCCCGATTACGCTTATCTCATACTCCAGCCTTTCCTTCTCCTCCTCGGTAGGATTGGGAAACTTCTCGGCAAATCTCTCTAAAATAAGCTCTTTTAGATACTCCGCCGATGGTTTGTTGTTAGGCGTGTCGAACTTCGGGAGAATGGTTTTCCCAAGCTGGAACTCGAACTGGCATTTTTCCGCCACCTTCAAGGTATTCTCCAGTGCCTCCGGAAACTCCTTCATTTTTTCCTCCATCTCCTCCTGGCTGGTAAAAGAGGCGTCGAAGTCCCGCAGAGACAACCTGTCCTCATCATCCAGCCGGTTATTGGTCTGAATAGCGAGAAGTATTTCGTGAAACGGCTTGTCTTCCTTTAATACATAGTGAGAATCCTGTGTCGCCACAAGCGGGATGTTGTATTTTTTGGACAGTTCCGCTATCGGCTTATGTAAATCGGGGGAGTGCGGCTGTATCTCGAGGTAGTAATCCTCCCCGAACAACCCGTGATA
>JACWAO010000021.1 GCA_014874305.1 Candidatus Colwelliibacteriota bacterium
CACGCCCTTCTCCACCGCGGGTATAAACTCCTGCGGTATTACTCCTCCCCTGATCGCGTTTATAAACTCGAATCCGCCGCCCCGTTCCAGCGCTTTTAATCTAAGCCGGACGTGGCCGTACTGACCGCGGCCTCCGGACTGGCGTATATACTTCCCCTCGGCCTCCGCTTCTCCTTTGATGCTTTCACGGTAAGCGACTTGCGGCTGGCCGACATCGGCCTCCACGCCGAACTCGCGGCGCATCCGGTCGACAATGACATCCAGATGCAGTTCGCCCATTCCAGCGATAATCGTCTCGCCGGTCTCCGAGTCCCCGCTCACGCGGAAGGTCGGATCCTCCTCTCCTAGTCTGCGTAAGGCTATCCCCATCTTCTCCTGGTCCGCCTTGGTTTTCGGGCTGATACGCTCGCTTATAACCGGCTCAGGGAAGGAGATTTTCTCAAGAATAATAGGATGCGCCGAATCGCAAATCGTGTCCCCTGTAGTCGTGTCCTTCATTCCGACAAGGGCGCCTATGTCTCCGGTTTCAACTTGATCGAGTTCTTCGCGGTGATTGGCGTGCATTTGAAGTATGCGGCCGACTCTTTCCTGAGAATCCTTGGATGAGTTTAAAACGTATGATCCCTTATTCATCGTCCCAGAATAGACACGGAAGTAGGCCAGACTGCCCACGTAAGGGTCGGTTGCTATTTTAAAAACCAGAGCGGAGAAGGGCGCATCGTCTTTCGCCTCGCGTTTTATCTCTTCCTCCGTTTTGGGGTTTATGCCTTCTACCGGAGGCAGGTCTATGGGAGACGGAAGGTAATCCACAACGGCATCCAAAACCAGCTGTACCCCTTTGTTCTTAAGCGCGGATCCGGCAAAGACCGGGACCAGCTTGTTTTCCAGAGTAGCTTTGCGAAGCGCTTTCTTGAGTTCGCTTATATCGATTTCTTTGCCTTCAAGAAACTTTTCCGCCAGCTCATCGTCAGTCTCGGCTATTTTTTCAACCAGTTTTTCATGTGCCTTCGCGGCGGATTCTTTGATATCATCCGGAATTTCCGTTTCAACTATTTTTTCCCCGTTCTCACCCTCGAACTTGTAGGCGATCATGGATAAAACGTCCACGACGCCGGCGAAATCAGATTCGGCTCCTATTGGAATATTCACCGGAACCGCGTCGGGCGTAAGCCGCTCATGAATGGAAGTCATAGTGTTTTCAAAACTCGCCCCCATCCTGTCCATCTTATTAACAAAGCAGATACGCGGCACTTTATACTCATCGGCATACCTCCAGTTTGTTTCTGATTGCGGCTCGACGCCGGAAACTCCGTCAAAAACTACGACGGCGCCGTCCAAGACGCGCAAGGAGCGCTTAACCTCGACTGTGAAGTCGATGTGTCCAGGGGTATCTATAAGGTTAATCCTGTGTTCACGCTGTTTGTCGCCGTGATTATAGGTCGGTATCCAGTGAACAGTGGTGGCGGCCGAGGTGATAGTGATTCCCCTCTCTCTTTCCTGCTCCATCCAATCCATTACCGCTTCTCCTTCGTGCACCTCGCCTATCTTGTGGGAGATACCGGTATAAAAAAGTATGCGCTCGGAAACGGTGGTTTTTCCGGCGTCAATATGGGCGATAATACCTATATTCCTTATTTTCTCTAAGGGATACTTACGCATAAAGCAGTGTGTTTACCAGGAGAAGTGAGCAAAAGCCCTGTTGGATTCCGCCATGCGGTGGATATCCTGTTTCTTTTTAACGGCCGAGCCTTCGTTCTTATAAGCGGCCAGTATCTCCTCCGCGAGGCTCTGCGCCATCGGCTTTCCTTTTTTGGAGCGGGCGGCATCGATAAGCCACCTGCTGGCCAGCATAAACTTCCGTTCTGGTCTGACCTCGCGCGGAACCTGGTAATTGGCTCCGCCTATTCTGCGGGAAGAGACCTCCACTCTCGGGGAGATGTTGTCTATAGCTTTTTCGAAAACCATTGTCGGGCTCTCTTTGGTTTCTTTCTCGATCTCCTTCAAAGCCAAATAAACCACTTTTTCCGCAGCATTCTTCTCGCCGTTTTTCATTACGTAGTTTATAAACCGGCTTAAAGATATGTTGTCGTAAACAGCATCCGGTTTGCGTTCTCTTTTTTCCGCTCTTTTTCTTCTCATTTTTCTTTAAAGTAAATAGATAAAAACTACTTGCCTTTCTTGGCGCCGTATTTCGAGCGCTGTTGTTTCCTTCCCTGAACTCCAGTAGCATCCAAGACTCCGCGAACGATGTGGTAGCGGACACCTGGAAGGTCCTTAACTCTTCCTCCGCGGATCATAACAACCGAATGCTCCTGAAGATTATGTCCCTCTCCTGGTATGTAGGCAGTAACTTCCTGACCGTTCGTAAGCCTTACCCTCGCGACCTTACGCAAAGCGGAGTTAGGCTTCTTGGGGGTGGTAGTAAACACCTTAAGGCAAACCCCGCGCTTAAAAGGCGAGGAGGACTTCACAGGCTTGTTTTTAATAACATTAAAATAAAGCCCCAACGCCGGAGCTTTGCTTTTAGCTGTCGTCTTTTTTCGCTTCTTTTTGAGAAGCTGATTGATAGTCGGCATCGGAGGGTAATATAACAAGACGGATGGATGATTGTCAATCCTTCGACAAGCTCAGGACAAGTATTTCGACGCGGTCTGCTCGCTCATAAAACCACCGAAAGATATCCCGCGCCGCTTCCGGCTAATAAGATGAAGAGATGGATGGCCAGGTAAAATATGGCTCCGGAAAAAACGTAAATCATGGCGAATACGGCCAGGAGCCACCAGATACCGGCGCCCTGAATCATCATCGAGTATCTTCGGGGAAGAATAATAGTAAGCACCTTCGAACCGTCCAGCGGAGGAATAGGTATGAGGTTAAAGACCATTAAAAGACAGTTTATGAATACCACTATCGCCAGAAACAATCCGGTTGCCGGAGGGAGGGATATAAACCTGATAATAAGACCGAAAAACACGGCTATCACAAGGTTGGAGAGCGGACCGGCCAGGGCTACCTTTAAAGGACCATATTTAAAATCCTTATAAAGATTGTTGGGGTTGTACGGCACAGGCTTCGCCCATCCGACTAAAAACGGGGAGTGGCTTATATAAAGAATCAGCGGCAGGATAACCGATCCTATCGGATCCAGGTGGCTAAGCGGGTTAAGCGTCAAGCGGCCGGCGTCCTTAGCGGTAGTGTCCCCCAAAGACAAGGCCGCGTAGCCGTGCGCCATTTCATGTATAACCACGGAAAGAATCAAGACGATTATGCTGAAAATAAAAATCGTGGAGCTCATTCTTTACATTGTATCCGATTTGCCATATATTAGAAGCCGTATGAAACAGTGTGAGATTTGCGGAAAGGGATCGTCCTTGGCTGGCAAGCGGGTAAAACTTCGCGGCCATTACAATCCCCAGTCCGCGACCAGAAAACATCCTAATCTTCAGAAGACCGTTCTTTCAAGCGGAGAGCGGGTTTCAGCTTGCGCCCAGTGCATAAAGACATTGGCGAAAAAGAAAAGCTAGTTTACTATTCACGCAGTTGCAGTATGACAGCGGGTTCGAGCAAACAACTCTGCTCGAACGGGAATTTATGGTTTTGGAGTTAAATTTCTAACGGGCTGTAGTATAAAAGCAGTATACATGCATGGGGTGCATGAGGCCTCGGAGCATTACCGGGCAGCCCGACACTACTCATAAAAATCCTCCATCAGCTTGAGGGCCGAAGCTTTCGAGATCTACGCGGGGTCACTGCGCGTTTAAGACCAAAATTAAATAAGCAAGGTATCCGGAAAGAGCAACCCACGCTCCGTAAAAAAGAAGCAGGTAGGACGCCGGACGATTGAAGCGCAAAATCACCGCCGAAAGAGCTAAAACCGCGGCGAGTAAAATAAGCTTTACGCCTAACGCCGCCGCTAAATAATGCGATATAAAAAACAGATATAATCCAGCTATATCAAGCGCCCCGCACGCTCCGAAGACGAACATTAAGATCGCGCGCCTTTTGCCCTTAAAATTATTCCACGTTAGCACGGCCGATAAGACAAACGCTATAAAGGCAAGGCTTGAAGCAATCCACAAAAACAAGCCGGACGGGGTACGTGCCGGGAGCAGAACCGATTCGTACCACAAAGTTCCCTGATCGGTTATCAAACTTTTAACAAGAGCAAGTAAAAGAGCTATGAACGGTATTACTATGTAATTCGTTTTCACCTATTTAATTATACTACTCCCCGCCTGTGGAAAACTTTTTTTATCTTTTTTATATTGGAGAAGCAGGCCGATAAAGATAGCTATGGTCAAGATATCGGATGCCAGGCAGTACTGGCAAAATGCCTTCAAGATGAAGGCCTGCACATATAAAAGATATAAGGAAAATATCAATCCCGCTCCCGCAAGTATAATCAGCCAGCGGAGAAGATGATTATTTCTTCCGCGCCAGAAATAAAAAGCTGTTCCAAAAAAGACAGCTAAGTAAAACAAAAGTCCCAGGAGGGCGACCGGAACGCCGTAGATCGAGGAGAAGGAGCTGTTGGCCACAAGATTACATTTTGAAAGACTGGAGACGGCTCCGCAAACCAAGGCGGTGCGGTTAAGGTGCGATTCTGTAAGATACCCGGTATCCGCCAAACCGAGCAGAGATAAAATAAAAATAAGCCATAACGCTTTATTAAGCTTTACGCCATTAAACATACAAACTTAAGATAACTAAACGGACGGTAAAAATCAACTGACACTTTGATGTTTAAGAGACACGTGTTCGCTATTCTTGATATAAAATCTCCAGTGTTTGTTTTTCCAGTACGTTCCGGCATAATCTATTCCTACTCTTCTCGCGCTAACGACGCTTTTCTTTTTGATCCTCACCCTCCTATCTTCAAGCCATAACTTTTTTGAAGAGACGAGGTCTATCCCGTTAAAAGATTTGTTAAGGCGCAGGTATTTCGCCAGTTTTCCCGGACCAACCGCGATTTTACCGACACCAGGCGTTTGTAAGGCGCGGAGGAGGACGCCCCAGGGCTCATCTTTACCACCCACGATCACATTCATCTGCCAGTGCATTCCGTAGATGAAATACACATAAGCGGTACCGCCGCGCATATACATAACGCTGTTGCGGGGAGTTATTCGGCCGCCGAAAGAATGCGCCGCTCTATCCTTCGGACCGACATAAACCTCGACCTCGGTTATCTCGCCGATTAGCGTCTTTGATCCCCGCTTACGGACTATAAATTTGCCCAGCAGGTCCTTGCCGACTTTTACAGCTCTTTCGCCATAAATCTTATCTTCGCCGGAGCGCACAAAAAAAGAGCGTTTTAATCTCCGCCCTTTAATTAAAAACGGTGATTTTAAATTTTCACTGCTTTTTCTTTTTGGAGAATTTCTCTTTTCTTCCCGCATCCTCTGTTATACCCTCCTATTTTTCCGTCGCTTTTTATGACGCGGTGGCACGGAATTTTTGGATTATAGTTTTTGTTTAGCGCATTGCCAACCGCTCTCCATGATTTCGGATGTCCGATCGCCTCAGCGACTTGTTTATAAGTCAGCGTCTTTCCCCGAGGAATTTGAGAAACAGCATCAAAAACTTTTTGTTTAAAATTTTCCTTTCTCATTCCTCATTTTTTCGACTTAAACAAGTTCCGCGTATCAGTCTCGGTAGGCCCTCTTTGCTTATAATACAAAGATTTCTTTCTTTTGCCGTAAGGCGTTTCGGCTTTTGAAGAAAGAGGAGAAACAGCTATCTGACAGATGTACATATTAGGATAAAGAGCGACTGGTACGTTCGATTGGTTGCTTATCTCCAGGGTAATATTCCCTTCGAAACCGGGGTCAATAAACCCCGCGGTATGCACCAGTATTCCCATTCTGGCCAGAGAACTTTTTCCCTCGACCGTGGCCACTATGTCTTCGCCTACTCCGACATATTCTTTCGTGCCGGCTAATATAAAACTTCCGGGGTGGATGATAAATCTCTCGCTGTCCTTTAAGCGAACCTCGTCCATAAAGTTTTTCGGCAGAGGCTGTTTGGTATCCAAAAAGCTGAACTTGTCTATCCTGAAAAACTTAAAAATATTATCCAAACGCAGGTCGATGGAGGCCGGTCCTATCTGGTCCTTGTCCAGCTTCGGAGAAAAGAACAATCTGCGTTCTTTTATCGCGAGTTTTAAATCCTTGTCCGAAAAAATCATGCCGTTAATCTTTTTCTTCTCCGGCGGCTTCTTCTTCCAGTTCGGATTTCAGTTTCTTAAACTCGTTTTCCGCTTCCTTAAGCTCGCTACGGCAAAACTTAATAAGATTTACCCCTTCCTTGAATTTAGCAAGGCCGCTTTCGACGTCAATCTGGCCAGAGTTGAGCTCGGCGACTATTTTTTCCAGCTTCTTAATCGCTTCTTCCAGTTTTACTTTCTCGCTGTTAGCCATATTTTTACCGTGTAAACCCCTACTGGGGCTACTTGTCTGTTTTTGTAACCTTTGTTTCCGCCTTGCCCTTACTGAATCTCACGTTAAGCGTGTCTCCTATTTTAAGCTCTTCAGCGTTTTTTACAACCTTGCCGAGAGCGCCATAAGCCAAACTGTACCCCCGCTCCAAAACCGAGTCCGGATTAAGCGTGGACAGAGAGGCTTCCATTACGTCAACGGCGCTCCTTTTTGCCGAGAGCATTACTCCCGTCATATTACCACATCTCTCGGTTAAAGAATTAACATGGCTGGCAAAGACTAAAACGCGTTTTTCATAACTGTAAAATGAGTCAGTGAATCTTTTTTGGAGTTCCGCGAAGCCGTTAAAGATCCTTTCCAACCCCCTGTGCATCTCGGAGGATAATCTGTTTATTTTAAGCACTGAAAGCGACAGGCAGTGTTTCAAAGACTCAAACAAATTATTCTCCTTTTGGCCAAGCTTCGTTTTTGCCTCACGGATGGTGTTCTCCAAAGATACTCCGATTTTTTCTCCATTTCCTGTTATTTTATCCAAAAGATTTTCCCGTCCGCCGGTAAGAAAGAGAGCAACAGCGGTCGGCGTGGAAAGCTTAAGGTCGGCCGCGTAATCCGCCATACTTTCATCCTTTTCGTGCCCGATTCCGGTAATAACCGGTATTCTTGAAGCGACAATTTCTTCAACTATTTTCTCCGAGTTAAAAACCTTCAAGTTTTCCGCTCCTCCGCCGCCGCGTATGAGGACCAGAACGTCTAGATCGGGTTTATTCTTATTCATCCAGCGAATAGCGGAAGTAATCGAGCTTTCCGCGTACTCTCCCTCGACGCGAACATCATAAAGAAAAACTTTAAAGCCATAGTTTCCGAGGTTTTTCCTGAAGTCGGTAACCGCCGCTCCGGCCTCCGAGGTAATTAAGCCTATGCTCATCGCTAGCTCCGGTATGGGACGCTTGCGCACGGGATCGAAATACCCCTTGGCTTCCAGTTTCTGCTTCAGAGCCGCGAGTGCCTTAAGCCACGCGCCTTCTCCAACCGGCTCGATAGACTGCACGATCAGCCTTAATGAGCCTGTTTTGTAGACGTCCGGATGTCCGACAAGAATAACTTCCGCTCCCGTTTCGATAAGATGCGAATAGTACTCCAGGACACTGCCGCCCACGAAACATTGTATGGCCTAATCGGCATGCTCGCGGCTCGTGTCTTTTAGAGTGATAAAAG
>JACWAO010000022.1 GCA_014874305.1 Candidatus Colwelliibacteriota bacterium
GGTCTGACCAAACTCTATATTTAGGTTCCCCGTTGCCGACCAGTCATCGGTTAGATTTAACGTTCCACCAGCCGTGGGTTCGATATAAATGGTACCGTTGCCTCCCAATCCCCAAGTGTGAAGATAGGTTTGAGCATAGGTCGGGGCGTCTTGCGAATATATCATTCCAGCGGCTAACAATCCTCCGGCAGATGGAGCTGTACTGGTTCCAACCGATAGTCCACTACTAACAAAAGCGTTATAACTATTTCCATACCCCCAACTGAAATACGTTCCATTGGACCATAGAGCTTCTTTGCCGTTGACAAACAGAGCTTGGCCACTAGACACGCCATCATTCAAATCAACGCTTCCAGCTACATCCAAGAGGTAATTAGGCCCAGTCGTACCTATTCCAACTCTATTATTAACTCCGTCTACATAGAGGATATTGCCGCCTTCTCCGTTTGCGA
Source organism: Candidatus Colwelliibacteriota bacterium (assembly GCA_014874305.1). GTDB lineage: Bacteria > Patescibacteriota > Minisyncoccia > UBA6257 > Colwellbacteraceae > JACWAO01. The sequence continues at coordinate 453 of JACWAO010000022.1, forward strand.
CTTCCAGGTTTCTTGGCTGAGTTAACCCGCCATTATATCCCCTGTAGTTAATGTAAAGGGTAGATGTACCGTTAGTTTGGGGCTGGCTCCATATTTCGTTAGTGTTTCCAGTACAAAAAGCATCACTTCCCAGACAGGTGTTTCCGGTACCGCCTGTATATGCGGTGGTTTGCGTTGTCCCGTCGTTAAACTTTATTCCAGCGGATCCAAACTGAAGAGGGTTGCCGGTTACTGGAGTTAGAGACGTTATGCTGGTGTTGGCTCCGGCTTCAGCCGCTCCGAGGTTGGATAAGGCTCCCGCGGCTGTGGAGGCTCCTGTTCCTCCATCTGTTAAGGGGAGGGGTCCCGGGGTGCCGTTCGGAGGAGACTGGGTCGGGTTGGTGAAAGCATCTACTATATGTAGAGTAAATAAAGAGACGGCCGCCAAACTAAGCAGAGCTATAAGAAAAAGAGGTCCCTTTTTAAAAGAGAGGTTTTTTTCCATCGTGTATGTTTTCATATTCATCGAACAACCCGAAACTTAATATAGAAGCGCATTATCATTGTACTCAATTACAATGAACTCCGGCAATGGAAGTTATTCACAACCACAATTTAGTACTCCGCGAGTTTCTTAGCTTTCTCGTGTTCGCGTATCTTCTGGATCGCCTTTGCTTCTATCTGCCTGATTCTTTCTCTTGTAACGTTAAAAACCTTTCCAACCTCTTCGAGCGTGTGGGTCGCGCCGTCTTTCAATCCGAAGCGCATCTCCAGTATCTGCTTCTCGCGCTCGGTCAGCTCCCCGACTATCTCGTTTATCTGGTCGCGTAAAAGTTCGTAAGACGCTTTCTGTTCCGGAGTAAGACTCTTCTCGTCCTTAATCAGATCGCCAAGCATCGACTTATCATCCTCTCCGCCAATCGGAGATTCCAAAGAAATAACCTCCTGCGATATCTTCTGTATGTTCCTAACTTTATCGACATCCATCCCCATCTCTATCGCTATCTCCTCGGTCAAAGGCTCGCGCCCCAGCTCCTGGGACAGCTTGCGCTTTATCTGCGTGTACTTGGAGATGGTCTCTATCATATGGACCGGTATTCTTATCGTCCTCGACTGGTCGGCCAAGGCGCGGGTAATCGCCTGCCTTATCCACCAGGTCGCGTAAGTTGAAAACTTAAACCCTCTGTGGTAATCGAACTTCTCCACGGCGCGGAATAAACCGATGTTTCCCTCCTGTATCAGATCCGAGATGCTCAGCGGACCTCTGTTAACATACCGCTTGGCTATCGAAACCACGAGCCTCAGGTTGGCTTTGATGAGCTTCTGCCTTGCGCCCTCATCGCCGCGCAATATTCTCTTTGCCAGTTCTTTCTCCTCCTGGGAGTTCAATAGCGGAGTGCGCCCTATCTCGCGCAGGTACATCTGCACGTTATCCGATATCGGCTCGCTGATGTTGGTCGCCTCCATCAGTTCCTTCTCGCTTATCTCCTCCCCCGGGGTATCTATCAAAGAATCAACATAGACTACCTTTATATTTTCGCTCTCCAGCCGGTCGTACAC
>JACWAO010000023.1 GCA_014874305.1 Candidatus Colwelliibacteriota bacterium
ATACACGGACTTGTCGGATACTGGCCCCTTAATGAGGGATCGGGGACGACGGCCTACGATAACTCTGGGTGGAACAACAACGGAACCCTTGAAGGAGCCACAGACCTGCCTACGTGGACTACAACAGGATGCCTGTCTCATGGTTCATGCCTATCCTTTGACGGGAGTGATGATTATGTTGAATCGAATACGGCAAACGGAATAGGAAATTCAACAGTTTCGGAATGTTTGTGGGCTTCTTTTAATAATTTTAATAACGAAAACCAATTAGGGTATATAGAAAACACTGCGAATAGTAGGTATTTTTACCTTTCAACGTGGTGTTCAAGTGGATCCCCCTATAGTTGCGTTCACCTAAATAATGGTTCACAAGGAGAAGTTAGTGGAAGAATTTTTAACACGAGTTCGTGGTATTTTGTGTGTGGAGTTATTGACATGAAAAATGGAGTGATATCCACATATATCAACGGTTCTCCCTTGCAATCAACTTCTTTTTCTCCTGGAACATTGTCAGGAACCCCCGCTAGCATATGGACAGGAGGAACTGCTGAAGGATATCAGCACATGGCTGGCTTAATAAATAATACTAGGTTCTATGATACTGCTCTTACCGCATCTCAAATTCAGGCGATCTATAACGCGGAGAAACCACAATAAACAAATCCCAAACTCGAAATACGAAATCCGAAACCCGTACGTGTTTGTAATTTCGGGTTTAGGATTTGAAACTTGTTTCGTATTTCGGATTTTGTGCTTCGGATTTCTAAAATTGGTGTATAATTTATCCGAAAGGTCGAATTTTAAAACCCGTGTACTTATATGCTTAAAGATTGGAACCATGACCTGGTTCACCAGATGTCCGAGATTTCCGACAGTCTTTGGAGGATGAAAGATTACGCCAAAGCCGCAAGCGCCTGCTCGCATTGCAGTGCTCTTTGGTCGAAGCTTGAGGGGGATTATGAGAGCCATATCAAGCTCTTAGCTGAGGAGATCAAACGGCATGTGGCGGAAAACAGGTTTGACTGAGAATTATTGACTTTTTAACCTCAGCAACTATACTACCGATACGCGTTAAACGAGAAAAACCATGGGAAGATCAAGTCATCACAGCACTTCGAAAGTCGGGAGACGACGCAGTCACCTGGCCGTGAAACCGGTTCAATTGTCAGAATGTCCGAAATGCAAGTTTCCAATGCTTCCGCACAGGGCTTGCCGGCATTGCGGTTATTACCAATCCGCTGAAAAAAAATAGAGCGTCCTTCAACTTTGGTCTGCCGAAGCTCATAAGAGCGTAGGCGACCACGGTTCAGGATAAATCCTTTACAATTTTACTTTTGAACAATAACCCATTATGGCTTCGAGAGCTTTAGGAAGATCACTGGCTTTACAGTCGCTCTACGAGTGGGACTTTTACGAGAGAAAAGATGGGCTGAAAGAAGTGGTTGACAGGAATATAAAAGAGTTCGGTCCCGGCTTTGAGGAGCGGGACTATAGCTATGTGTACGCTTTGACGAACGGAGTCGGCGCGAAGTTTGACGAGCTTAATAATATTATAGGCAAAGCGGCGCCGGACTGGCCGGTTGATAAGCTTTCGTTAATAGACCGGAATATTTTAAGAATAGGACTTTACGAGCTCGTGTACGGAAAAACAATGGATGTTCCGCCGCGGGTCGCGATAAACGAAGCGGTTGAACTGGCGAAAACTTACGGTGGGCAAAACTCCAGCAAGTTTGTGAACGGGGTCTTAGGCACTATCTACAGGCAGATAGACCCCAACACCGATCTTAAAACGCATGAGCCGGAAGACAGATCCGAACCAAAAGATGAATCCCCTAGCTGAACTTGAGAAAAAAATAGGAATCGATTTTAAAAATAAGGAACTTCTGCGGGAAGCGCTTACGCACCGCTCTTATTTAAATGAAAATCCGGAGTATAAAGACGGTAATAACGAGCGCCTGGAGTTTTTGGGGGACGCGGTTTTGGAGCTGATCGTCACCGATGAACTGTTTAAAATATTCCCGAACAAGGAGGAGGGGGAGTTAACGGCGTACAGAGCGGCTCTTGTTAACTCCAAGATGCTGGCGCGCGTGGCAGATACGATCGGTCTGGCTAATAAGATTATGGTTTCAAGGGGGGAGGCGAGAGAGCTTGATAAGGCAAAGGGGCGCGAGTCGATATCCGCCGATGCGGTTGAGGCGGTTATCGGGGCGATTTATCTGGATTCCGGCTTCTCGTCTTCTAAAAAATTCATATCAAAATTCATATTTCCGAACATCGATGAAGTTATCATCTCTGGCGGAAAGGATGCGAAAAGCCTGGTCCAGGAGATAGCTCAGGAGAAGTACAAGCTTACGCCGACATACAAGGTACTAGATGAAACCGGCCCGGCCCACGACAGGATGTTCGAAGTCGGCCTTTATTTTGGGAGCGAGTTAAAAGCCAGGGGGAAAGGCAGTTCCAAACAGGAGGCCGAAACAAACGCGGCCGAAAAGATTATTGATGCTCTAAAATAAATATATGCTTCTTAAACGATTGGAACTCCAGGGCTTTAAGTCTTTTGCCGATAAAACATCTTTGGATCTGGACGGGAGAGTTATATCCATCGTCGGCCCCAACGGGTCCGGGAAATCGAACGTTACCGACGCTTTGCGCTGGATCTTGGGAGAGCGTGACGCCAAAAACCTGCGAAGCAGTCGGGCGGAGGACCTTATTTTCGCCGGAACGCAGACCAAACCGCGCGCCGGCCTGGCGCAGGCCACGCTTTATTTCGATAACTCTACCGGCTTTTTTCCGGTGGATTTTAACGAGGTTTCCGTCTCCCGCCGTGTCAGCCGCGATGGCGCAACGCAGATTTTTCTGAATAAATCCGAGATCAGGCTTAAGGATATAATCGACTTTTTCGCCAAATCCAGGCTCGGCGCCAGGGGTCTGACCACGGTAAACCAGGGCGAGAGCGATATCTTCATCCGCTCTCTTCCCATAGAGAGGAGGATGATGATAGAGGAGATACTCGGTCTTAAGGAGTTCCGGCTTAAGAAGGCCGAGGCGGAACGCAAGCTGAAAAACTCCGAGCTTAACCTGGAAAAAGCCGCCGCGCTTATAGAGGAAATCAAGCCGCACCTTAACTTTCTGCGCCGCCAGGTAACCCGTTACAATAACCGTGAAAATATTCTGGAGTCCCTTCGTGATCTGGAAAATAAGTTTTATGGCAGTCAGATAGGGACTCTTAACGCGGAACTCCAAAGACTCGCGGAAGAAGCGCAGTCGGTTGAGAAGGAAATATCCGTAAAGAAAAAAGAAGAACTCGCGGCGGAAGAAGAACTAAATCGCGTCAAAAGCTCCGAACCGGAAGCGGCCGAATCCCTTAAAAAGATACGGGATGAGAAGAACAAACTTTTATCCCGCCGCGGCGATCTGCAAAGAGATCTGGGAAAGATCGAAGCGAAACTCGAGTTGAGCGGCAGAAAGACCGGAGTTGACGCCGGCCGTTTGTTAAGCGTTTTTGGCGAAATCAAAGAACTTATTAAAGAATCGCTTAATGAAACCGACCTTTCTAAAATAAAAACGATATTGTCCAAAGTCGCCGGACTCCTGGGGCAGGCGGAGGGGGGCAGTGGCGAGGAGGACGCTGATATCGGACTCGAAAAAGAAAAACTGCTGAGTGAAATTAAGAACCTGGAAAAAGAAATCGAAGATTTCGGTTTTGAGGAGGACAAACTAAACGTAGGCATACGCGGGTTTAACGAGGAGTTCAGCCGGGCTTTTACCTTATTCGAGGAGAAAAAGCGCGAGATCGAGGCTTTTACCCAGCGATTGAACCGCCTTCTTCTGGATAAGGAAAAAACAAGCTTCCGCTTGGAGGAGATTAAGAGGGAGCTTTCCGAATCCGGAAGGGACCCGCGGACGATAAGCGCTTCTAACGGCGATATTCCGGAGAACGAAAAAGAGGCTGTTAAGCGGCAGATAATGCGTTTCAGGCAGGAGCTGGCCTCGATCGGAGACGTTGACCAGGGAACATTAAAAGAAGCCGAGGAGACTGAATCAAGGCACGGGTTTCTCGTCACGCAGATCGACGACCTAGATAAATCGATAATCGATCTTAAAGCGCTCATAAAAGAGCTAGACGGCAAGATTCACGACAACTTCGTGTCGGCATTTAAATCCATAAGCGAGGAGTTTGATAAGTTTATAAAAATAATGTTTGACGGCGGGAACGGGAAACTGATTTTGGAAAAGAGGGAAGTCGTCCCGCAGGAAAACGAGGCCGCCCCCACGCCGGAAGTCGCCGGCGTCGAAATAGAAATAAACCTTCCGAAAAAAAGGATAAAAAACCTTGAGGTCTTGTCCGGAGGGGAAAAAAGCCTGGTCTCCATAGCCGCGCTTTTTGCCTTAGTATCGGTCAGCCCGCCTCCGTTTCTGGTCCTGGACGAGATTGACGCTACTCTTGATGAGCGTAACGCGCGGCGGCTGGGCCAGATGGTCAAGCGTTTTGCCACTAAGACCCAGTTCATAATCGTAACCCACAATAGGGCGGTGATGGAGGTCGCGGACATGCTTTATGGCGTAACCATGACCCCCGACGGAACCTCGAGGATTCTTTCTCTGAAGCTCTCCCCGAACGACGAGGTCCCTGAGACGCTGGGTGAGGATGTTCATGAAGCACCACGGCCTTAAGGCCGTGGTGCGGAATTCTTCTCCATCCTCCGTTGCTACGCAGACGAAGAACGGGCGTAGCCAACCCTTTTACTATTAGGCTTACATGCGCTTCGCCAAAGGCTTTGGCAAGGTGAACGCCC
>JACWAO010000024.1 GCA_014874305.1 Candidatus Colwelliibacteriota bacterium
GAAAAGAGGATGGCATCTTCTATAAAAAAGTTTATCTCGTTGTCTTCTTTTTTCTTGGTCATTACTTCTTTCATACTTTACTTTAATTTACATCAAAAATAGCCGCTTATCAAGCGGCAGTTGCTATTTTGTTTTACAATTTTCGGCTAAACTGTTTGCATCGCTGGTATTTGCAAGATACCAGATAGCTCAAGTTCTTGTTTTATGCCTTTCCAATCTACTGTTCTAAACTCGTTCGATAGGGGGAGCAGACGATGTTTGGTATCGGATAGACCGAGAAACATCTTTTGGAAATAGAAAAGCGGATCGGAATCAATCCGCTCGGACGCTAGAGACAGACAGCCTTTCAGTCTGGCCAGAGAAGACAACCGATTTACTTAATTAAATTGCTTATTTATCACCCATAAATAAGCAAATATCAATAAGCTAATCACTAACTCAATAGAAGAGAAGCTGTTTATAGTCGAAAACTTAACCAAGGAGTAAACAATATACATTATCTCTATAGCAAACAGAACGGTTAAAGCATATAAAGACCATTTTCGCATCCGCCCTAGGCCAATACCTACGATAACTCCGGCAACTCCGTATATAATAACCTAATTTATTAGTATGGCCAAAAAGGAAATCGCCGATGGCACGGTACATAAAATGCCAGCGGATCTTCGAAAAGCAATCGAGTTCGACCCTATCGTGAGAAATGCGTGGACGGATATTACACCGCTGGCGCGCAATGAGTGGATTTGCTGGGTTACATCTGCTAAAAAAGACGAAACCAGGAGCCGTCGTATAACCGTCGGCCTTGATAAAATGCACAAAGGCGGGCGCCGACCATGCTGTTGGGCTGGTTGTCCTCATCGTTAAAGCGACTTTAGTAAGGAGTCTGCGCGTGACGCAAGTAAAATCAGCTCTATACAAAAATCCCCGATTCTACAACCGGGGATTTTAAAAATAATTATTGACTGTTTAAGGCCTTAACTTCCTCTTGAAGAAGCTGGAGTATCTCCTGCTGAAGAAGCTGAATTTTAGCTCTTATCTGGATTACTTGCTCACTAGTTAATTTAGCGGCCGACGTAGCGGTGGTTGGAGTAGAGGGTGTGGTTTGGTTAGCCGACGAGGAGCCGAATATCTGCGTTAACATAGCCCGCGTCTTAGGCCCGAGTAAACCGTATCCCGTCGTCCTCGAACTTCCGTTCGTAACGATTCCATATTTCGCCTGGAATTTTTTCACCGCTTGTTCGGTTAACTGTCCGAAGTATCCGGTAACCAAACCTTCCGGATATATTTCTTTGTTCTGAGCTAATACCTCCTGTAATCGCGTTACATCCTTTCCGCGAGAGCCAAGACGAAGAGTGACGTTGAAGATCGCGCTTATTGCTGACGACGGCAAGGAGGGAGTAACGGCTGTTGGTGAAGTATTAAGAGTTGTTTCGGTTGTTGTGGCGCTGACAGTACTTGTAGGCATAGAGGTTACGGAAGTTGTAGTAGTGGTAGGAATTATTAGACCAGTAGATCCACCACCGCCACTAATGCTCATGCCGCCGCCGCCAAACAATGGTACGGTGCTCACCGGACCACTGGCAGCTGACTCGTTGCTGTTACTATCCAAAGATGTTACTTCGTATTGATAAGTCGTGCCCGCTGTCACGCTATTGTCGGTATACGAAGTTCCACTCGTTTGAGCGAGATACAAGTATTGAGATCCGTTCTGCCTGTAAACGTTATAGGTCGAAACTCCGCTTACCGCCGTCCATGAAATAGTTATATATACGTTACCAGCGGCGGCAGATACGTTTGTCGGAGTGGCCGGAGCGCTCTGCGAGGTTGCTTGTATCGGCGCGTAAGTTGAGAAGTGGCTCGTGGTACCGCTTAAGGTCACGGAGGTTAAGGTGTCCCAGGTTGCCCCTAATGGAGTTAGTGTTACGGTAGTGGGAACCTGAACCCAGGCGTTAGCGGTGTTATCGTAGTAGCCTATCATTAAATTCTGCGCGCCAGTAATACTGGAAATGCCTTCCGAAGTAAGCTGGCTCTTAGTCATGACGAATTGGAGCGTGGCATTGGAAGAGAGAGTGGAAATCGACTGGCCCGCGTTTGATCCAGAAGCATAGGTCGCGTCAATTTCCTCTCCCGTACCCACTACTTTCGTCCCCTTCGTATCCGGAGTACTCATAGTGTTGGTAATTGAGAGTTGAACGTTGCTGGTTCCGCTACCCATAGCCCCCTGCGGCACCGACAATTGAACATTACTTGTTTGCACGACTCCTCCAGTAGTAGGACTAACCGACTGGGCTTGCTGTGTCGATTCGAAGCTAACCGCGTTAAGATTAAGAATTATACTGCTAGCCGGCGCGGTTACTATTTGCGGCACTCCGTTATAACCATCGGCTACCGCGTTAAGAGTATAAGAACCTGACCCAACGCTTATGCTGAAGTTACCGTTAGCGTCGGAGGTCGCTCCCGACCAGCCGCCGGAGTTATTGCTGGCCCAAACTTTCACGTTAGCCACCGGCGAGCCGTTATACTTCGTCGTACCGCTTAAAGTTTGCGTGGTGGTCGCTAAGGTAAGCGTCAAACTCGAGGTGGAAGCGTTTACGTTAAGCTGTGAGATAACCGAACCGGAATACCCGGGTTTATTGACCCCTACATCATACGTCCCCTGGCGCAACTGTATAGAAAACGAACCGTCAGAAGCAACCTTAACTCCCCCGCCGCCGCTAGACCCGGCCGCCCAGACATACGCATCAGTATACGATCCGCTCACCAAGCCAGAAATAGTGTAAACATTCACGCTACCCAAGCTGATGGTAACCGTCTCGTCGCCGCTTACGGAAGTGGTGGTCGCCGGAATCGGACCGAAGTTAGGAACGCCGCCCATAATCGTATAGTCCGTGGAGCCGGAGTACGGCACCTGGATTTGGTAAGTGTCATACGATGACGAGGTGCTTACCAAGGTATTAGTGTAACCGCCGCCTAAACTGCTTTGGGCGTTTATAAACGCCTGGCTAAACGTATTCCCCGGCTCCAGATGGATAGTGATGGTGGCTACGCTTGCCGAGATCGTCGGCACCGCCAAGTCGCTATTAACCGCCGATCCGCTATTTAACTCCTGGTCCGCTACCTGCGACTGGCCCATAACGGAAGCGTGAAGATAAAGATTACTCAATCCTTTCTGAATCTTTAGCGAGAAGGTGCCGTCCGAAGCGGTCTGGCCGCCGGCCATACCGGGTCCGAAATCACCTTGGGTTATCCAGACATTAGCGCCGGAAAGGTTCGCACTGTTCTGTTTGATCGTTCCGGAGATGGTAACAAAGTTCGAATTGTCCAAAGTAAAATTAATGCTCGGGTTGCTGGAGTTGGAGACAACAACGCTCGTCTGATCGCTAAGTTTACCGTAGTTCTGCGCAAAACCGCCCACATCATAACTACTGCAGGTCAGAACAAAAAGCCTGTAATATCCCTGGCTGTCGGTCACGGCGTTCCCGTGGCCTGGTCCGTTCTGACAGAACGCATAGATGTTTACTCCCGAAACCGCGTTGCCCGACCCGTCTTTGACGTAGCCGGAGATATAGCTCGAGGGTGGTTGCAGTTTAATGGTTACTACTGGGGTCGTCGCGCCGATGTCGAATGATGGGTCATCGGTTACCGTGATGCTCTGCGTAACATTGCCCGGAACATTAGGGCCGGTAATATTCAGTTTGTATACCCCGTCATTCGCGTAAACCCCGAAGTATCCGTTGCCATTAGGATTGCCGGAACTCGATTTTCCGTTCTGAACCGGCTGGTAGGCCACTACCCACATATTATTATACTGATCTGAAAGAAGCGGGTTTCCGTTAGCTCCGACTATCTGCCCGTAAATCTCGCGCGTCGCTGAGGTAAATGTGAAGTTAGCGGTCGCCGTCGTGGTTGTATTAGAAATCGTAATCGCCTGGCCGGATGGATCGCTAATCGGTATAGTCGTGGTAGAAGGCGGCATATGCGCTTCAACGTCGTAAGTTCCATTCCCAGGTAGAGCTAAGACATAATCCGCGTTACCGGAGCCATCGGTCTCAAAAAATGCCGGCTGAACGCCTCCCGGTCCCATCTGAACCTGCGCGCCCTGCGGCATAGCCATTACCGCCACAAGCTTATTGGCGCCATAAGTAGCTCCCAAAGCGAGCGTTCCCGACACTTTATTAACGGTGCTGGTCGACAGTATCAAAACCTGCGGACTGGAGGTTGACGTGCCTGATTGCAACTGTGTTCCCGGAGCCGGCAGATCGCCGCCCGAAGCGTCATACGCCCAGACAAACCCCTCGCTGGATATGTCGGGAATGGTATAAACATAAGTGCTGGTGCTGAAAGTAGTCGAACCGTCGCCGACATAATAAATGTTCTGGCCGTTCTGGGCACCGATGAAAACCCTCATATTAGTTGAGGTCGTAATCGGCGAGGAGCTTGTCGCCAAGGCCAGTTTGACGTAGTAGTTTCCGACTACGCTGAAGAAAGTGTTGGGATTCACATCCGAGTTCATACCGGTAGAGTTTATAACCTGAACCGGACCCGATTGCGCTCCCGCGGGCACGGTAGCTGTAATTGAAGTGGCGGTCCAGCCGGTGGTCGAGGCCTGGACCGGCGGCAGGGGTCCGGTTGATTGATTGAAGCCTCCGGAAAAGAGAACTGTGCCGCTTGCCCCGAAATTACTGCCGGTAATCGTGACCGTATCTCCCGCCTTGCCCGAGGCTGGTGAAACGGAGGTTATGCCGGGAATAGAGGAGGTCTGTACAACGGTAGAGCTTGAAAACGCGAGCGGGAACTGGTCGTTATTATTATCCTGGATTAAACCGGTCACTTCCAAGCTCGCGGTCGCCCCCTGAGTCAGACTCAGGTTCATAATAGTGAACTGGTTACCCATAAAATCAATGAAGGGAGCGTTCATCGAACCGCCGCAGTTAAGCGTTTGCCCGTTAATCTGGTAATTGGAACAGTTATTTGCCTGTCCGCCGTTCACGTTTTCATTAAGATTGACGATTATCCTGTCAGGAAAAGCTTTAAAAGAAGAAACTATCGGCGCCGTCGGCAAGTGATACTCAACCCGCGGAGAGCTCTCGGCGTTTCCCGCCGCGTCGCTATCCGTAAGCCAAACGGAAGAAATATAGCTGTTGCCGACATTTACGTTAACATCGCCGTTCGCATTAATGGAGCTTGTGGCAATAGTCGAGGTGGCGCCGGAACTGCTGTAAACATTCAAGGTCCCTTGCTCATCCACGCCTCCGGAACCGGAATCGTGAATATAGTAAGAGCCGTTGTTATAGCTCGCGGATAAATTGGAAATCGTCGGCTGTTGGGAGTGGATATCCGCCGTAAAAGCGGCAGTGGTAGTCGGCGTAGTCGTCGCCGCGCCGCCGGAGGTAACGATACTCGAGGTGGCGATGCCTACCGTAACCTGTTCGGCAACCGCGCCTGATGTTTCCGGCGCTCCGTTATCCGTCCAGTAAGTTGAGCTGGCTGTTTTTAAAACAACAAAGAAGTAACCCGTACCAGAAGTAGAGGTCGGGGCAGTAATAGTGGTGGTGCTGTTAATGTTGACCGAGGAGGTGGCAAGAAGAGTGTCGGAGGATAAATCAAAAGGCACGACCATGTTGGTGGTCGTGGCTTGATACAGTCCGACCCAGTCAAAACTGGAGGTGGAAACAAGAGTCGAGGTAGCGGCTTCCGTAGTAGTGGCTACCGTCACGGTAACGCTTGAGAGGGTCGTGCTGGGGTTATTGAGCTGTAATCCCAGAACCGGGAAAACCTGATCCGCCATCACCGTATTCGGCTGGTTTACTTGGAGAACGGTTGAGGTGGCATTATTAACCGCGGCTAGGGCTTTGTTTGAAAAACCGGCGAAAAACAAAAAAGCGACCACCCCGAAGAGAACGCTACCCGCTACTTTTTTATTCATAATTTATAAGATCACCTACCTTTAATGATTAAGGCCTTTCATGAAGTATAACACAATCAAAAATTAGAAACTGTTAATAACTAAAAAAGCCCAGAGGTTACTCTGAGACGGGAAACACTGTCTGCGTCTCAAGAACAGAAAAGATTGTAGGAGCGTCGGTCTGGCACCGCTCATTTCCCCGCCATAGCGTAGCCATAAAGAGGCATACTGCTCCGATAGTTAAGGCAATCTCTCGGTTTTTACGGGGCAAACCCGAACGCGCAATTGACTCTCCGCCCGGCTCTCTCTAAATAACAAAAGAGCTTCCGCCGAAGAATTCGACGAAAGCTCATAAACGAATGTACAAAACCACGGGCGGGGTTTCCTGAGCAGTGTCGAAGGGTTCGTGTTACCGACTTAGCAACGCGGTTGTTTATGCCACCAGTTGGGACCGCCGAGTCCTTCAAGCGCTTTGCTGATTTCTAGCACGCCGCCTATCTGATACAGACCAACGTTCCGCTTCCAGGCGCGGTAGGCGATATTTCCTACCACGAAGCAATCCGCTACCAGAAAAAACCCCCACACGTAACGGCTGCCAATCAAAAGGGCTGGAATCCGGCCGGGGAAAAAGACCACAAGAAACAACAAAAAAGTCCCCACGCCAAACATCCCAATCATTTCAACCCCATGCCTACGGTAACCAAGCAACACGTAGATGAGCCAGTACGCCGCAATAAGCGCGGCGGAGACAACGATGAGAATAGCCATGAACACCTCTTCTACTCCTGTTTCTGCCCAAGTTTGCTGCAGACCGAATCGGGCAAGAATCATCGCCAAAGCGAAACCGATAACTGAAAACACGAGTCCGAAAACGATTCCGCGCGACATCATCCGCTCATCCACCGCAGATCCCTCCCGGGAGACCCATATTAATACCTTGGAGACCAAAACCGATTAAAACTTACCAATAAAAACAAATAAAGTAAAACTCCTCGGATTCCCGCCATTGGTCCGCCCTTGCTTGTGTGGCGGGCTACGGCGGACAAAGGCCAGAGCTTTCGGGATCTATACTGGTAAAACTTATGGGTTTTTGCGTGGTGAAGTTTTAATTCAACGTAATAGATGTATAATTAATGAAAAGATAATTTAAACAAAATGCGCAAGAATACACTGCGTGAGATATCGAAGTTCGCCGCCGGTTTGGTCCTCGGAGATTTTATATTCGGCCTATGGCTTTATCTTAGTGGACATACGCCGATTACCATCCTCGGGATAACATATACCGCGCAAATTATTATGGCCTGGATGGTTTTCGACGTTCTGTTGTTTGTCTTCCTGTTTCACTACGGGTGGCGCATGCCGGAGCGCGCAAGAACCGATAGTGAAAGAAGTTTTCACCTTGCCATCGGCGTGCTGTTCACGATAGTAGCGCTACTGCATTTCGCGAGAATCATCTTCGGTATCAATCTCGTGTTGGGATCGTGGGAAGTCCCCTACTGGCTAAACGGACTTGGAAGCGTGGTAACCGCGTTCTTTGCCTACATCAGTTTTAGTTTGTTTAAGAAAGAGAAAACAGCTTAGCATAAGCAGGGTCAGCGATCCTCCGAGCTAAAATAATGCGGCAGGCTTAAAACATATAAAGCCGAGCGGATTAGGCTCGGCTTTTTGATTTGTTATCCACACCGCCTCTCTGTGAATATTCAATATTTCCCTTATACTTAAAATACGAGAAAATAAAGAATAAAAATATGAATTACTATTTCGAGGTTTGGAAAAAGTATGCCTTATTTTCCGGTCGAGCGAGAAGAGCGGAATACTGGTACTTCGTATTATTTAACATTATAGCCTACATTGCCTTATGGATTATAGACACGCTCATAAGTAACGCATCCGCCCAAGGAAACTTTTACTTTCTTACGCTATTTTATGATTTAGCCGTAATCCTGCCGTCATTGGCCGTAGGCTCAAGAAGACTACACGATACTGGACGAAGCGCATGGTGGTTGCTTATAGGCTTAGTGCCTATCGCCGGAGCGATAGTCTTGATTATTTTCTTCCTTGGGGACAGTCAACCCGGGTCCAACCAATACGGCCCAAATCCCAAAAGCACGTCTTAAGCGATGTTAATATAGATAGAATAAAGCCCGTCACGGATCCTCCTGGACGGGCTTTTATAAACACTACCTGCGTCACCCCTCCCTAACAAGAGGCATGGGCACGTGAACGCATGTTATGGGGTTAAGGGGTTCATCTTCGCAGATGGGGCAGTATGGAAGCGCTATACGCACCACCTTTCCGACGCCGGCGTGCTGGTCGCCGAATTCGGCGATGTGGACAGAGGCCAACAAGGTCGTCTGGTTTACTTGAACCCCCGTCTTCTTACAGTAGTAGAAACCGTCACTGCCGGGGGTACAGTGTTCATTCTTCCACCCTTCTATTTCACGGAGTACCTCCTCGATGCTATGCCCGCCTTCCGGTACCTTCATAGCTCGATCACCCCTTTCTTGATTACTGGGAACAACGAATTACTATAGAGCCTACAGCGGCAAGATTATAAAATCAAATTTTACATTTAAAGCCGGGTATTAAAACATGTTCATCTGGTTATTGATATAACCATTTACCTGAGACGGGGCCATAAGATAATTAAGATTGGACATTATCCAAAGCGACCCGCCAACGATAATTACTATTACCGAAATCATGAATATGAAAACCACGAGATTCCACGTTCCGGATCGATTTCTGTTTCCCAACCCGAGGAAAAACACCGCCTGAGCCACGAACTGAAACACCGCCAAACCCACAACCGCAACCACCAAAGCTTCTCCGGAAAAAACATGCCTAGTAACCAACGCGTAGGCTAAAACGGTTGCCGCTAGAGCAAGGACAAGTCCGATGATATAGGAATAAGTTTCCTTAGTTTCTTTTCTCATGATTTTATATACCTATTGCCCCCATTAAATAAACTATGGTGAAAATAAATATCCAGATAATATCCAGGAAGTGCCAAAACAAACCCAAGGAATTTAAGTTCGACAAGTTGAATTTGTTTATTCCGCGGCGGGATACCTGAATCATTATGAATACCATCCACAGCAACCCCAGAGTTACGTGTAATCCGTGCATCCCGACAAGCGCGAAGTATGACGACAGAAATCCGCTTCTCTGGGGCCCGTTGCCGGAAGCGATAAAGCGGCTGAATTCCCCTATTTCCAGAGTGACGAATGTTGCTCCCAAAACAAAAGTTACCGCGAACCACGCCAAGGCCTTTTTTACTTTAGCCGAGTTAACCGCCATAACGGCCAGGCCGACCGTAAAAGTAGAGGCGAGCAATATAATCGTCTCCGCAAAAGCGAAAGGCATATCGAACAAAACCTTTCCGCCGGGGCCGCCGAAGGTGTTTCCGTGCAAAATCGCGTAAGTCGCGAAAAGCGCGCCGAAAATAATGGCGTCGCTCATTAGAAATATCCAGAATCCGAATACCGTTTTATCGTCCTTCATGCCGCTATTTTTTGCCTTAATTCAGAATCCATCCGTTCGACTTCGGAGGCTGGAATAACCCGTTCCGTATCCACGCTCGACAATCTCCACGCTAAAAGCGTCACCCCTCCCAGCAACGCCGCGACAACCAGCCAGATGATATGCCAGACGATAGCGAACCCGAAAACAAACGCCAGCCCGCCCATCAATATCGGTATGGAGGTGTTTTTAGGCACGCTTATGTCCTCATAGGCGCGGCCGGCCGTCGCCATCACACCTTTCTGTTTCGCGTCCCAAAACGGATCCCGATCGTGCACCTCGGGAATTATCGCGAAGTTATATTCCGGAACCGGAGACGGAATAGACCACTCGAGCGTGCGTGCGTCCCACGGGTCCCCGCCGGTAAGATCGATGTTCTTCTTCCTGTCCCGATAACTTATAAACATCTGCGCGATCTGCAGAATGAAACCGGCGGCGATTATCAGAGAACCGATTCCCGCGACTATAAACAAAGGCTGCCATCCGGTGGACGCGCTGTAATGATAAAGGCGTCTCGTAGCTCCCATAAACCCAAGGATATACAATGGCCCGAAAGCCAAAAAGAATCCGATTAGCCAGCACCAGAAAGACCACTTTCCGACAGCCTCGCTTAGCTTGAATCCGGTGTATTTCGGGAACCAGTAATAAAGTCCGGAGAAAAGTCCGAACATCACTCCTCCTATAAGCATCGTGTGAAAATGAGCGACCAGGAAAAGACTGTTATGCAGTTCATAGTCTATTCCCGGAATGGCCATCATGACGCCAGCCACTCCGCCAAGAGTAAAGGTCGCGATAAAACCGAAGAACCAGTACATCGGCAAAGTAAAACGCACTCGTCCCTGATACATCGTGAAAATCCAGTTGAAAATTTTCACTCCGGTCGGCACGGCGATAAGCATCGTGGCTATTCCGAAAAACGCGTTCAAATCCGCTCCACCGCCCATCGTGAAAAAATGGTGCAGCCAGACGGTGAAAGAAAGAAGGGTTATGGCCGCCGTCGCGTACACCATCGAGGCGTAACCGAACAGGCGCTTTTTAGAAAAAGTCGCGACCACCTCGGAAAAAATACCAAAGATTGGCATTATAAGGATATACACCTCCGGATGTCCCCAGGACCAGAAAAGGTTCACGTACATCATCGCGTTTCCT
The DNA here is from genome assembly GCA_014874305.1 of Candidatus Colwelliibacteriota bacterium. Classification (GTDB taxonomy): domain Bacteria; phylum Patescibacteriota; class Minisyncoccia; order UBA6257; family Colwellbacteraceae; genus JACWAO01. The sequence continues at coordinate 10,577 of JACWAO010000024.1, forward strand.
CCGAAGCCGGCGGTGAAGAAGTGCATCCCGAAAAACCTGTCCAAGAAAAGCAGGCCGAGAGTGGCGGTCAGTATCGGGAAGGCGAATACCACCATAACGTTGGTCGCGAGAGCCGTCCAGATAAACAACGGCATTTTCATAAGAGTCATGCCCGGACACCGCATTTTAATGATGGTAACCAGGAAGTTGATTCCAGCCAATAGCGTTCCCACGCCGGCAAGCTGAAGGGCCCAGATCCAGTAATCCACTCCGACTCCGGGACTGTAGGCCAGCTCGGATAACGGCGGGTACGCCACCCAGCCGGTCGCCGCGAAATGCCCCAGGATTAACGACATATTGAACACCATCGCGCCAGCCGCGAAAAACCAGAAGCTCATAGCGTTTAAAAACGGAAAGGCGACATCCCTGGAACCTATCTGAAGAGGTATTATCAGGTTAAACAAGGCGAAAATAAGAGGCATGGCGACGAAGAAGATCATATCCACGCCGTGGGAGGAGAAAAGCTGATCGAAATGGTTGGCGCTAAGGAATCCGGTCGAGGCGCCGACGGATATGGATTGCTGTCCGCGCATCAATAGCGCCTCGACTCCCCCGCGGAAAAACATAATCAAAGCGATCACGAGATACATCATCCCTATTTTTTTATGGTCAAGAGTGGTGAGCCACTCCCTCCAGAGCCACCCCCATCGTTTATGTTTGGTTAACAGAATAATCACGACCAACCCCACTAGACCCATGAAAGAAACCGCGGCTAAGATAGTCGGACTCTGTTCGAAAGCGGAAAGGGTTAGTTTACCAAAAATAAAACTCATCATGCTTTGATTACGTACTTGTTGAGGTGGACGTCGCGGTTCCCGTGCCGGCCGACGTTGATGAACTAGACACAGGTGTCATGTATTTCATTACTATCCAATTATACAGATTAGGGACAACCGATGAATAGTAAGAAATCGGATTATTCTGGCTCGGTTTAGCCAACGCCTCATATTCGGCAACATTTAAAACGGTACTTGAAGAGTTCTTAATCGTATTCACCCAGCTCGTGAACTCCGAGGAAGAGACCGCCTTCGCCGTAAATTGCATCCCCGCGAATCCCTCCCCGCTGAAATTCGAGGACATCCCCATGTAATTTCCGGGACGCTGGGCTATAAGATGAAGCTGTGTCGACATTCCCGGCATTCCATAAAGCTGTCCGCCAAGCTGGGGAATCCACAACGAGTTCATCGGCGCGTCGGATGTTATCTTAAAAGCCACCTGCGTATTCACCGGAAATTCCAGGAAGTTTAAAGAAGCAATCCCCTGCTGTGGATAGATAAACAGCCACTTCCAGTCCAAGGCAACGGCCTGGACCGTTATAGACGGCGCGGCTGATTGCATCTGCAACGGCTTGTATGGATTAAGAGCGTGGGTCGATATCCACGTTATCACGCCCAGCGCGGCAACGATGGCAAACGGAAAAGACCACCACAATACCTCATAAATTGGAAGACGAACCAAGCCGGGGTTATACTTCGCTTTGGAATTTCCCTCCCTATACTTCCAGGCGATAACAAAAGTAAGAATAAAAACCGGTAGGACTACGAGAGACATCAATAAGACCGCTATTATCATTAGGTTACGCTCATGGAGACTGACAAAACCCTGCGGATTCAGCATAACCGCACTGTGGGAGTAAAAGAACAAGACCAACCCCGCAACTGCCAGTAGAAAAAGAAAAGATAAGATCGCAATTTTATATTTAACGCCCATTATTACTAATAGTAACAAATTTTTCCGGCATTTTCATAAGCTGTGAAATGTAGAACGTGGAACGCGAACCACGTACCGTGAACCGTGAGTTACGTTTACGTCCTACGATTCGCGATTTGCGTAGTTACGGGGATTATATCAAACCAAGTGGTATTACTAAACATCGCTTCCCGATCGGGAAGCGATGTTTAGTAAGGAAAAAAAGCCGACAGAGTTGCTGACAAGGTTACCGTATGCCCGTATCGCAATTAATAGTTATATCCTGTGTTTCGCCGGAAACGACATCGACCTGGACCGCCGAGCAGAACGGAAAAGGAGATTTACCCTGAGCCTGGAAAGAGTAGGATCCGGGCAGGAGCGATATCTTAAAACTTCCGGAGGAATCCGTTTTTAAAACCGCATATGATTCCGCGGGCGCGACCGATTTAACATCAACGGTAGTCTCGTACGGCTTAGGAGCGCATCCTGGAAGAGGCGGATTATGCTCCACGGGACACGTTGGTCCGAGCAAGACTTTTCCAGTAACAGTACCCTTTGTACCAGAGACCGGCGGAGTCGATGTGCTTGTCGAAGGGCTAGAACTAATTTTCAAAAATGCCCAGAATACGGTTACGACAATAGCTATAAGTACGATAATTCCTGCGATAATTAATTTTTTCATGCTTTTATATAAAATACCCTGCTTAAAGTATATTACTCCGCGAATTGTTTTCAACACGCATTAAAAAAGGACGTCAATCTTTAATGATTGGCGTCCGCTTCTCCCTGGAGAGGGAGACTCTACTGCGTCGCACGCACCGGAACATCGACTCCACTTTCAACAACAAACTCGTCGGCCAACCTCCGCACCACAAGCCGCGTTGAGAGGCCCAGTTCACTCGAGATCCGATCAACCAGTTCCTGAGGGGGTGTGTCCAAAACGTATGGATGGACCACCGAGATGTAAAGCCCGCCTCTGCGGACATGATACTTGCCATCTTCCCCCAAAAGGCGACGAGTTTTCAGTAAAGGCGGATGAGGCACAAAAAATAGCGGGTGATTCCCGCCTTTTTGTACACTTACTGCTTATTATTTCCTTTTCTTAAGAGCGTGTCTATTATCTCTCTTTCGAATCCCGACCTCGTCCAGTTCGGCCCATTCTCTTCTATAAGCACCTTCTTGAGCTCTCCTATGTCTATCCACCTCAACTGGTTGATCTCGTCCTTTTCGTATCTTATCGCATCTACCTCCCCATTCCATTCCATCATATACACGGAAACGAATTCTTTCGTGTGCCGGATCTTGTGCACAGCTATGAAGAATAGCTCTTCTTCTTTCATCTCCAGACCCAACTCCTCCCCGCATTCTTTTATCGCGGTTTCCTTATACCCGTCTCCCGCGAGCACGTGTCCGCCGAAGAATGGTTCCCAGAACCCCGGACTGCTGTCTTTTTTAAATGACCTTTGCTGGCAAAGCACCTGTCCTCTGGAGTTTACTATCCAGACATTCGAGTTCCTATGCCAATGTTCGTCCTTGTGAACCTCCTCTCTCGGTCTGGCCGGAAGCGGCTGATTAGATTCATCAACGACAAACAAAAGCTCGTCTTTGTTTATCATAGAGGGGAGTATAACCGCTAACGGCTCATGACACAACCCGGACTTGGATTATAGGTTGCGCACCGTGAAACGCGAACCATGAGTTACGTTTACGTCCTACGATTCACGATTCGTGATTCACGATTCGTGATATGCGGTTCGCGTCTCACGATCTATGTTCCACGGGGTTTACCAATTAACGCTCTGTTCATATAATTAATCTGATGTTTCAGAATTCCTTAACTATTGACGTACTGGTGTATGCGCTTTTACCAGCGCTTTTTATAATAGCCATTATCCTCCCCTACCCCAAGTTCACCGGCAAAAGCAGGAAAACAGAAAAAAATGAATCTGACAAAAGAGCTTAGAGAAAGAATAGAAAGAGACCTTCCCATGGAGCGCCTCCTGCCGGACAAACTGCCAATCTACGTCTCTTCTTTCGTTTATATGTTCGGCATACTAACCCTCACTAGCTTCATAGCGATAATACTCTCCGGCACCGTAATGGCCTTAAAGGGGCCTATCTGGTACCAGTTCTCCAGCTTTGGGTTCATCATGAGATCGATCCACTTCTGGAGCGTGCAGGTTTTCTTCTTCTTCCTGTTCCTCCACTTTTTCTCCGTTTTTTTCATGGCCGGCTGGAGAGAGGGGCGGTTCGCCACCTGGGCGATAGGCTCTTTTCTCCTCATGTTCTCGATTATCGAGTCTTTTACCGGAATACTTATGCAGGGAGGATTTTTCGCGCAATGGAACCAGGTGCAGTCCAAAGACGCGTTTAATTCCTTGGGTCTTTCGGGGTTTTTTAACGTACTAAACAACGGCCAACTTTACGGGCTTCATATAAGCGTCATTCCGGCAATACTGATTATCCTCCTCGTGATACACATCACGCTAATAAGGCAGAAAGGCGTCGTCCCGCCCATTAAGCCCGGAAACAACCATGCCTAGACACGAAAACCCCGAAAATACTTATCCGCAAAAAGAAAGCGACTTGATAAAAGAGATGCTATTCGCTTTTATTTTTGTTTCGGCGCTTATCGTCACACTGGCTTTGATTTTTAAATCGCCGATCGATCCTCCTATAACCATCAAGCAGATTGCCGAAAACAATCCGGTACTGTTCGAACAAACAGCGATGAGAGACTTGATGGGAACGAGCGCGATCGCCGCTTACGGACCGCCATACAATCCCGGACCGGCGCAACAAGCCATAGGAAATTTCAGTCCGGAGCAATGGGGCGGAGTTACTACCCCGATAAACGCGGCTGATCTCTACGTGCTAACCCCCCTCAGGGATGCCTCGGATATAAATCCGGAGATACAAAATCTCCTTGTAGAATTTGACTCTGCTACCGACCTCCAAAAAACCGCGTGGGAAAGCAACTACTACAACGCTCTTCAAACCGCCACTGCGGCCAATGGATCGGTATCTGTTACAAGCGGCGATTACGGCCCCGTGGAACCGATGATGGATTTTCTCTTAGGCCTTGGTAAAAGCGGATTTATGGACTCCTCGCTAAACAACGCCGGCAAGTACAACAACGGGGTTTATACTTATGATTTTTCGCGCAGCCTTCTCTTCCTGCAGGGAGAAGCCATGACCGGTATCGCCAAAGAAAAAGGTCTTTTAGGTTCACAGTTGGGAATAGTAAAAGACACCGGACCTTATCCCGGCCCATGGTGGCTGATCCTATATTCCTACCTCTATCAGATACCGCCTTATTCCACCGCCGCGGGCGGGGACTTGCTTGTCGCCTTGACGATGGTCGGCGTATTCCTCCTCATTCTATTTCTCCCATTCATACCCCTCCTTAACAGGATCCCCTACTACATTCCTGTTTACAGGATAATCTGGAGAAGGTGGTATAAGAAAGCAAACGCCACGCCGGATCATGAAATTTAAAGCCGCCATACTAACCCTCCTGATTTTCTTCGGCATCGTGCTTTCTTTATACGTATACTGGGGAATTGTCAGTCACAACTTCTTA
>JACWAO010000025.1 GCA_014874305.1 Candidatus Colwelliibacteriota bacterium
ATTATCCGACAAACTAATAGTCGGCGGAATAAAAATGCCTTTGATGGCCAGCGCGCTTCCGCCTTTGACGAATTGCGAAAAAGCGACTATCCGGCTTTTCCGGCCGTCTTTGTCAGCTGCCTGAAGGGCAAAAAGGTAATCAGCCTCGGGAAAATAATAAAGAGACGCACTGAACGTTCCGTCGCTGTTAACTTTAGAACTTAAAACCGAAGCGCCTTCGTATCCCGGAGAAGTCGGAAATCTTCTTAAAGCGGAAACCGAGCTGCCGGGGTAGGCCTGACCTTCAAAAAGAACGCTTGAAATCGGAGGCGCGCCGTTTAATCCGGTTGGAGAAACCGACGAAACGGGAGGCGTTCCACCGCCGCCGGATGCGGCGCTTACCGTAAAAATTTCACTGTTTGAAATTCCCCCGCCCGGAGAAGGGCTGGTTACCGTTATGGGAAAAGTTCCTGTAGCGGTTAAATCGCCCGCCAAAATCGCCGCCTGAACTTGGTTGGAATTTATAAATGTAGTCGCCCTGTCGCTGCCGTTAAACTGAACCGTTGAGGAAGAAATAAAATTACTGCCATTAACAGTCAGAGCAAAACCCGAAGAATCAACGGTTATTGAGGCCGGCGAGATACTGGTAATCGTCGGCGCGGGATTAACGGATAAAACCGTGAAAGTCTGCGCGGTGGAGGTGCCGCCGCCGGGCAAAGGATTGGAAACGGCTATCGGGAAAGAGCCAACCGAAGCTATGTCCGAAGCCAAAATTTGGGCGGTAATTTGAGTGGAAGAAGAAAACGCCGTCGTCCGGCTATTACCGTTGAAATAAACAGTTGAAGAAGAAGTAAAATTGGAGCCATTGACTGTTAAAACGAAACCGGAAGAACCAGCCATCGTTGATGTGGGCGAAATGACTGTGACCGCGGGAACGGGATTGCCGACCGTGATTGTCGGCGACGACGCAATGGCGGTTAAAGTTCCGGCGTCGCTGGACCTGGATTGAGTCGTAAAAGCATAAACTCCGGTCATAGCCGGCGCCGTAACGCCGCTTATTCCTCCGCCGGCGCCGTAAGAAATATTAAGCGTTTGCGTATTGGCAAGCTGCAAAATCCTGGCGTCGATAACTCCACCACCGGGAAAAGTCGGCGAGCCCGGACCGGCGAGAATATCGTCTATATAAATGTTGGCATGATTGATAGCGGGATCTCCCACCACCTCCCAAAGGCCGTAGCTTAAAATACTCGACCGAGTCGCGGAGCCCAATCCAAGATTAATATAGGTCCAGGTGCTGGTAGTAATAGCGGTATTAATATTTACCAGTTGCGGAATGCCAAGATTATTCGCCGTGGAAAAAGCCAGAGAAAGATCGCCCGATTTTATGTAAACGCTGGAGTTTATCCAAAATCCAACATTCGTATAAGCGGTCCAGTTTATCGCGGAAGATAATCTGTAGTATTGTAAAGATTTATTGTTTCCCTGAGCGAGATTGACGCATTCTACCGAAGCCCCGCCTTCTTGATATACTGTCGCGCTGAGAGCGATACTGCCACAACCATTACCTTTCTGCCAGTTAGTTATTGAATTGGCAGTGTTAATAACATCCGCCACCATTCCTCCGGTAGAGGTCGCCGTCGTGTAGCCGGCAGTCCCGGAAACTCCCTGCGGAGCTGTCCAGCCGGAAGGAACGGCAACTGTAATTTCGCCGCTGTCCATCGTTTCGGCGGCCGTAAAAGTAAAATTAAAAGTGTTTCCCGC
>JACWAO010000026.1 GCA_014874305.1 Candidatus Colwelliibacteriota bacterium
CCTGCGGGTAGGTCATAACCGGAATCCCCATCTTTTTAGTCTGAGCAAGCTCCGGGTTATTCTCTGGAACAGCGATCGTATATATCACAATGTCCACATTCCTTGTAACGTTCGAGGCTTTGTGCCCTATAAAGACACGCGCTCCGAGTTTTTTTAACTCGCTCGTGATAATGGAAGGAGAGCGATCCGACCCGCTGACGCTTATTCCCCGCTTCAGCATCATCCGCGCTATGGCTGAGATACCTATGCCGCCTATTCCGATAAAATGCGCTTTTTTTATTTTCTTTAAATCCAGCTCCATAATTATTTTTTCCGTAAAATATTCCGCACTTCGCGATTAAACTGATCGCCTCTATCATACTCGTTTTTAAACATTCCGAAACTGGCCGCGGCCGGAGAAAGAAGTATGACGTCCCTCCTCTTGGCAGAAGATAAAGCCGCCTTAACCGCCTCTCTCATTGAGGAGACCTCGCTAAACCCGATCTTTATTTTTTGAAGCTCGTCTTTAATCTTCTCGCTGGCGCTTCCTTTAAGAAGAATTATCTCCTTTACGGTTTTTTTAACCTCCTTGGCGAACTCTTTAAAATCAAGTTTCTTATCCTGTCCTCCGGCGATAAGTATAATTCTCTTCTTTTTAAGAGAAAGCGTCTTTAACGCGGAGATGGCGGCGTCGGGCGTGGTGGAAGTCGTGTCGTTATAAAAAGCCGCTCCGTTTTTAGACGCCGCAAGCTCCAACCTTCCAGGAAGCCCATTGAATGATTTAAGCGCGCTTCTCACCGATCTTACTCCCGCCCCAAACGCCATAGCCGCCGTCACGGCCGCCAACGCGTTTTGCAAATTCGCCTCCCCTTTAATCCTCACATCTTTTGCGTACGCCACAAACTCCTCCTTGCCGCCACTCCTGAAGTAGATTTTGCCGTTTTTTACGTATCCGCCCTCGTCTTTTGAAAACGGCCTCAAGGAGAACCAGATAATTTTAGCTTTGGCCTTGGCAACCCTTTTTCTTACCTCCGCATCATCCTTGTTTGCCACAAGAACGTCTTTTTTCTTCTGAAACAGAAAAATATTTTCCTTATCCTTATAATACGCCTCCAGACTATCATACTTATCCAGATGATCCTTAAGCAGATTGGTCAGAACGGCTACGTTCGGGCTCTTTTTCACCGCACGGAACCCGCGAAGAAGCCAGCTTGAAAGTTCCGCCACAACTACATCATCCTTCTTGATCTGGTCCGCGTATTTAAGCGGAGAGATGCCTATATTTCCGCACAAAAAGACCTTCCTTTTACTAGCGTTCTTAATTATCTCGTATATAAGCGCCGTGGTTGTGCTCTTTCCCCTCGTGCCGGTAACTCCTATGAGAAAGTTATCGTTTTTTTCCAAAAACGTGCTCCAATCATTAATAATCGGTATGCCGTTTTTTCTGGTGATAGAAAGATAATGAGACGAGTCCGGTACGCTGGGATTTTGAAAAACTATATCCGCTTTTTCAAAATCCTTCTCCCGATGTTTTCCAAAAACAAACCGCACGTTCTTAAATTTTTTAAGGCGCTTTATCTGCTCTCTTAGCTCATCTTCTGATTTTAAATCCGTAACCAAGACCTCTTTCGCCCCTGACTTGGCAAAATATAAAGCGGCCGTTATTCCGCTCCCGTCGCGGTACCCCCCTAAGCCCATAACCACTATTTTCTTGCCGCGATACTCCATAATTAACAACAAAAGTATACCACCCGCGGGCGATTTCTCAATTATGCGTAAGGAGAATAAAGATACCGGGTTGTCCCCAGCATCTTAAGCGATGATCTTCTCTATCTGCACCTCGGTAAAGTTCTGGCGGTGGGTGTTCTTAGTCCTTTTTCTGGTTTTCGAATGGTAATGGAAAACTATCTGCTTCCTGCTCCTCGCCTGGCGCAAAACCACCCCCTCGACTTTGGCTTTCTCGAGGTACGGAACTCCGACTTTAACATCGCTCCCGTCGGAAAAAAGAAGCACCTTATCAAAAGATACCTTATCACCGGAAGATCCCGGGAGTTTCTCCGTTTTAAGCTTGCCCCCTGGTTCTACCTTATACTGCTTTCCGCCTGTTTCGATAATCGCAAACATACTGGAATAGTATAGGGGCTAAGCGGCTTGTAGTCAACATGAAACTCGAAACGTGGACCACGGGTATTGAAAATCTGAGATCTAAAATCTAAAAAGTACAACAGGAGTCGAAACTTTTAGATTTTCGATTTTAGATATTAAATTTAAGATTCACGATATGCGATTCGCGGTTCACGGTACGCGGTACGCGGTTCACGTTTTAGTTAAAACGGACTAGGAGCATCGAGAAAACGAGAAAAAATATCGCGGAAGCCAGCTCTCCGGCTATAAGCAGATAAGAGATGAATCTGGCTTTTGAGTAAAATTCCGACGCCAATACCCACCCTACCGCAAGGATGGCCGCCTCCGTCAAAAAGATAATCGAGAGAGTTCCCCAGCCGCCAGTCAAAGCCACTCCGGAAACCGTATCATAACGCAGTATAAACGGCCCTACTTGTGTTCTTAAAGCGGAAACCGGCCAGCAAATGGCCATCAAGGTCAGGAAAAGACTAACAGCCGCCGCGATTAAAATCTTTCTGTCCCGCCACATACTTAAATTCATGAATATTCGCACCGTTACCGGGATTCGAACCCGGGTTCCATGGCTGAGAACCATGTGTCCTAGGCCAGGCTAGACGATAACGGCAGACTTTTGCATAATAGCAAATCTCTATGTTTTAAGCCAGCGGCCGTACTGCCTTACCAAAAGCTCCTTGGCTTTTTCCGGCTCGGCCATTATTTCCAAAACGACCTTTTCCATCCGCGCGGATTGAGAGCCTTTTACCAGAACCAGATCGCCGGGGCGCAGAATATTTTGCACATACCTGCCCGCCTCCTCCGAATTTTCGAAACTCGTGATTTTCTCTTCCGGCATACCCAAACCCCTGGCGCCCTCCGCTATAAACTTGGCCTTTTCGCCAACGGTTACAAGAATATCAGCCACACCCGAGACAAGCGCGCCTATCGAATCGTGCACCTCTATCGCGTACTTCCCCAGCTCTGCCATATCGCCTAATACCGCTACCTTTCTATCAGCGCGAATCTCCTTCAATATCTCCAAAGCCGATTTGCAAGATACAGGGGCCGAATTATAAGTGTCATCTATTACGTAAGTGTTCTTTACTCCCCTAAGTATCCGCGTCCTTCCTCTTTCACCGGGATAGAAAGCCAGCGCCTCGGAAATCTTCACGAGATTCAATCCCTTTGCCAACCCAACGACCGCCGCCGCGGCCGCCGCGTAAGCATGCGACTTTCCCAAAACTCCGTCGATCCTTACCGGCACGAACCCCCCGCCCTGTTCAAGCTTGAACACCACTCCTATAGGCACTCCGTTCTCGCTCTTATTCTCGAACCCGGTAATGCGCACCGTCGCCCCCGCGTCAAATCCAAAACTCATTACCCTGCCCTTTGCCTTATCGCGCATCTCCATCGTCCTCGGGTCATCGCTGTTAAGTACGGCAATGCCATTGGCGCCTAAGCTCCTAACAAGTCTCGCCTTCTCCGCGGCAACGGCATCCGGATTTTCATAGAACTCAACATGAACCGGAACTTCTCCTATAGCCGTTATAACGGCGATGTCGGGCTTGACTATACCGAGGAGGTATCCTATATCCCCCGGCCTGTCGGCGCCGTACTCCAGAACTATCGCCTCCGGATATGGAAGTTTTACGACTAACCACAGGAATGCCCTTAAGATCGCTTTTATCCAAAAAAACCATCCGTAAGCCGCCTTGTAGTCACCTATTAAGGCCAGTGGCAAGCCAAACTCGTTATTCAGATTTCCGCCCGGCGCCCGTACCCTGAATTCGGATTTAAGAACAGAAGCTATAGCCAGCTTGGCAGAGGTCTTGCCCACGCTTCCGGTTACGCCAACTATAAAAGGATCGTACTTGGCGATAATAGACTTGCTCAGCGTCTTAAGCAAAGCCCGCAGTTCTTTTAAAAGAAAGTTTTTCATTGCGATGTTGACGAGGATGGCTGGTAGTTGTCCGGCGGAACATTGTAATAGTTAAGAATAAAACTGGCCAGCTGTTGCCAGTATGGAACAACTATTCCCGAGAGAGGCGCCCCGGCTGGTTTGTAAAGAACTATTAGCGCCACGAATTTGGGATTAAGCGCCGGAGCGAAACCTATATAACTGTCTATAACCTGATTCGTGTATCCTCCAGTCTTTAAATCGGGGACCTGGGCGGTTCCGCTCTTTCCGGCAACCGTGTATCCGGGTATCTCCGCCAGCTTGCCGTGCATAACATCATGTTCCATCATTACCGCCGTCTCATCGGCCGCGGTAGCGGATACAACCCTTCTTACTTCTTTTGGCGACTGGTCGGCGTCGATAAATGGGCGCATCATAACGCCGTGGTTGGCGATAGCCGAGATCGCCTCAACCATTCGCATCGGCGTCGCGGATATCCCTTGGCCGAAACTCGCCGTGGCGTAGTCGATCTGTTCGGAGTGCGCTCGCGTAAGCTGTCTCATGCTTCCTATAACCTCTCCCGGCAAATCTATTCCGGTGTCCTCGCTGAATCCGAACTTCTGGAGATAGTTTAAAAATGCGGCGTTTCCCAGCTTGCCTTCGACAAACGCCGCTCCTATATTCAGCGAGTCCGCTATAACCGTCGTCATATCCGTCCAGCCATGGGCTTTATGATCCCAGTCCATGATGGTTTGTCCGTTTAGAACCAGTTTGCCGCTGTCATAATATTGCGTGCTTGTCTGCACCGCTCCGGCATCAAGCGCGGAAGCCATAGTAATCGGTTTCATTATCGAGCCTGGCTCAAAAACATTCTGAATCGTCGGATCAAGAAAAGATGAAACCGGATACTGCCAATAAGAATTGGGGTCGAAATCCGGAAGATTGGCAAGAGCCAGAATCTTTCCGGTAGACGGATCCTCGACTATAAACGTTCCGCCTGCCGCCTGATACTTAGCGACCGCTTCCCCTAAAAGGTACTCCGCCTGAGACTGTATATTGCGGTCGATCGTAAGATGAATATCCCCACCGAAAGAAGATGCCGAACTTCCATTACCCGACGAGCCGTTAAGCGCGTTATTATAATACTTTTCAGCTCCATATATCCCGTTTTCCGGAGAATTTTTCGAGACGTACCCTATGACCTGTGAGGCCAGACTACCCAAGGGATAGTACCGCCCGACAACATCGTTAACATAAACCCCCATTATCTTGGCGCTGTCTATCGCGTCGGCTTGGGCCTGAGTGGCTCGATTTATCAGAATAGAGTACATCGATTTTTTGTTTTGAAAAATTTGGGGCATGTTTGACGGAAGGTTCCCACTGCCTAGAATATCGTCGAGTTTTGTTATGGTTGAGGAGGCATCGGCAATATCCTTGGGTGCCGCATAAATCTGCGGATAATAGCGGTTTATGGCGGCCGGTATCTCGCTTCCCGAGCTGTCGGTAAGATAAATGCTCCCTCTATTTGAAACGGATGAGGAGGACCATTCGGTTAGCGAGGCGGCCTTGGCGCTGTAGTAACCGCCTTTATCGAGTTGAATATTATAAAGCTTGAAGCCCAACAAAGCGTAAAGAAAACAAAATACGCCGATTAAGAGCGAGATACGAAAGCCCATTGTGGATTAACTACCCTTACAAAGCCGTCCTTGGCGGCCAGTTGCTGTAGACTACTAGGATCCGTTAGCGCAAAAAACTTGTCCTTAAGCTCGGCATTTTGCACGTGTTCAGTCTGAATCGACTGCGTCAAACCAGTGATGTCCTGCCGTAAACTTACGGTCTTGGAGTAAACGATAATCGTCAGCGCGGAGACGACCGTGAGCAAGCCGCTTAAAAATATTATCAGCCCTATTACGCCTTTGTCTTTATTTGGTTGAATTACGGTCATTTTAAATCGTTGTCCTTATATTCGGCCTTTAACTTCATCCTTATCGCCCTAAGCTTCGCTGATCGGCTTCGCGGATTTTGTTTTATCTCGCCAAAAGTCGGGGTTACCGGTTTTTTGAAAATAAGCTCCGCTTTTCCTTCTTTTGACAGGTTGCGGAACGCTGTTTTCACCATTCTGTCCTCCAAGGAGTGGAAAGAGATAATCGCTACTCTGCCATCCGTGTTTACTATCGCTGGAATATCGGAAAGCAGACGAGCTAAATTGCCGAGTTCGTCGTTCACCGCTATGCGCAAAGCTTGGAAAATTCTGGTTGCCGGATTTATCCTGCCTCTTAAAGGAATTGATCTCTTCACAACTTCTAAAAGCTCTCCGACAAGCTCTATTTTTTTCTCCTTTCTCTCCCGCACAATTTCCTTGGCCACTCTTTTAGAAAATCTTTCCTCTCCGTACCGCCAGAATATATCGGCGAGTTCTTCTTCTGTGGAGCCGTTTATAATATCCGAGGCCGAGGCGCCCAGGGAAACATCGTAACGCATATCAAGATCCTCCTGCGGCTTAAGAAAACTGAATCCTCTTCCGCTCGCGAGATGCTCCGAAGAAAATCCGAGATCCAGAAGAAGCATGTCCGCCGCCGATATGCCTAACGAGCTAAGGATGGGAAGCGTCTCACCATAATTTCCTTTGACCCAAAACTGTTTTGCCTGCGGATATTCTTTTTCTATTTTTTCCTTGGATTCATAAAGGTGTTTCTCGTCCAAATCGACAGCCACAAACCTTCCCCTGCCATTCATCTTCTGCAGTAAAGCGGAAAGGTGTCCCCCACTGCCGACCGTGCCGTCAACCAGCGTCTCTCCCTCTTTCGGATCCAAGGCCTCGACTGTTTCTTTAAGCAATACTGGAACGTGCGGCATCTTATATTCCCAATTCTCCCAATTTTTCGGCTATTTCATCTCCGGAACTTTCCGTTTTCTCCTTGTACTTCTGCCAGGCACTCTCATCCCATATCTCAACGCGGTTGTAAACTCCTATAACTTTTACGCTTTTCCCTATTCCCGCGTATTTCCGCAGATAGTCCGGAACAAGAATTCTGCCCTGCGAGTCAAGCTCAGCGCTCGACGCTCCAGCAAGCATTAGTCTGGCGAAAGCCCTGGAATTAGACTGGGCAAGCGGCAGAGCTATGATCTTCTGCGCGAGCGCTTCCCAATCCCCTTCCGTGAAAACAAACAAACAGTGATCCAAACCCCTCGTGATAATCGCGCCGGAGGAGATTTGATTACGAAACTTAGCCGGAATGGCTACTCTGCCTTTTGTATCTACTGAATGTTTAAATTCCCCGATAAACATTGATTTAAATAAAGTTATCCACAGAAAAGGGCTGTTTTTGGCTAGTTATCCACACCTTTATCCACAGTTCCCCACTTGTCTGTAAGTTTATCCCCCCTTCCTCCACAAGTCAAAAACCGTATAAACATCTAAAAAATCCCTTTATTTACAGGGGAAAAACCACCTTAGAGTAGAGTTTATGAAGTTATCAACAGATTAACGTAAAAAACGCCGATTCCCCACTTTGCCTACCGATTAGAAATCCGAAGCACAAAATCCGAAGCTCGAAATCCGAAACCCATGGGTGTTTGTAGTTTTGGATTTCGAGTTTGGAATTTGTTTATTGTGGTTTCTCGGCGTTATAGATCGCCCGAATTTGAGAAGGCTTAAGACCGTAATTAAATAAGGTGATGTTATCTAACAATCCGCCCCAATTGTATCCTCCGTTGGCTTGCGAACCAACGCCTAAGGCGTTTGTCGTCGTTGCAATAGAAACAGAAACAGGAGACGAGGCTCTGAGCGTTCCATCAAAATAAAGGTAAGCATTTAAGCCATCGTATACCGCAGATAAATTATGCCAATTAGTCGAATCAAGAGACGTCCCCATATTCCAAGAAGTGCGCAACGTACCGTTAATATAGAAATTAAACTGGGTATACGTACCGCCAGAAGCTCTTAACATAAGAATTGTGTATTCACCACTGCCATAAGTTCCTTTTGAAACAATAGCCGCCCAATCTTCTCCTATCGAACCCGAGTATCTGTTGCCATCCCATTTTAACCATGAAACTATCGAAAAATTTTGCGGAGATAAAGTCGAGGAGTTGGATGTAATTACGTAATCATCCACCCCATCAAACGAATAACAACTCCCACTTACGCAGTTAGGGGTAGATGTCTGAGCGGGTCCCGTTCCCGTTGAGGTTGTATCCTCAAGGGTTCCGTTATTCCCCCATCCTGAGGAATCGGTGGTTATGGCTCCTACTCCTGAGGCGGGGTTATCAAAGGCATAGTCTGCCACAAGTCCGTGTATGAAGGGGGTTATGGAGAGGTTGGACCCTATGGCGTAGGTAGTGGGATCGGGGTTGCCGGAGTTGGCGGCCGTCTGTTGGTACTTATCCGACTCGAAATACGAGGTTAACTCATAGGTAGAGGAG
>JACWAO010000027.1 GCA_014874305.1 Candidatus Colwelliibacteriota bacterium
AAATGCCAGAAAAATGCCGACAACTATAAGGACAAGCACCGTTATCCAAATCCCTAAAGCGACAAAATCTTTTCGCATACAAGTTTATTATAACACTGCCGCCGTTTGCAACAATACCAGTTATCAACAGGAGCAAAAAATACTAACCCCCGCCGCTTAAGCGACGTCCTTCTTCGACTCGGTAACTAGCGGTATTAGAATCAGCGCTACTGACGACATTAATATCGAGAATAAAAACGCGGCCGCCGGAGCGATGCCCTGCCACAAAACGCCGGCTATCACGGACGCGGGGAGCGATACCAATCCCAAAAGCATCTCAAATCCGCCTAAAAAGCTGGCCCGCAAATCTCGAGGAGAAAGATCGGCAACAAAAGTTTTTATATTCCCCTTATAGGCGCCGTAATGCAAACCGTAGGCGGCAAAGGCCAAGGCAAAAGAAAAAATCGTCCCAGAAAAAATAAACAGCGCGTTTGTTATCGCTAAAAGCAGATATGACAAGGCCATAACAGTTTTACGCCCTACTCTGTCGGCCAGCTTCCCGAAAGGAATCGCCGAAGCAAAGGAAACGAATACGTACACCAGATAAACCAGAGGAATAACAACCAGGGACACTCCCCTGTCCTTCATCGTTAATATATAAAACGAGTCGGAAAAAGAACCCAAAGTAAAAATAAGAGATAAAACGGTAAAAATCTTAAGACTTCTGCCGGCCTTATTTAGCGACAGACTAACCCCATCCTTTCCATCACCGGCTTTTTTGTTCTCACGGATAAGAAAAAGGATAATCGCCGTTCCTATAAACCCCGGTATCGCCGAAAGCCAAAAAAGCTGGCGATACGTGAGATACGATACGAGCGCGGCGGAGATAGCCAGTCCTAATAATGCTCCTCCCCTGTCGGCGGCTCTCAAAAATCCGAACGCCGTGGCACGCTTGCTGTGCTCCGTCTCATCCGCGATTATCGCGTCTCTCGGGGCATCGCGCAATTTGCCCGACCTATCGAAAAACTTCCCGACAAATAACTGAAACGGGTTCCGTGAAGAAGCGTATATAAGAGAAGCTATCGACGGCAACAAATATCCAAGCCAGATAAAAACCTTCCGCTTTCCCATCTTGTCGGAAAGCAAACCGGAAACCGCCTGTGATATTGATTCGAGCGCGATTCCGAAACCGTCAATAAATCCCAGAAAGGTTACCGACGCGCCGATCGTTACCGTTACAAAAACCGGCCAGATGGCCGTAAACAAAAAATGTCCGAGATCGTTTAAAAAAGAAGCTGTCGCGAAAAGCCAAAGATTTCTTTTTGATTCCGCATCCCCCATCGCTTTATTATATCCCCCAAGGGTATGAAGCACCACGACCTTACAGCCGTGGTGCGGAATTCTTCCGTAGCCAACCCCTCGACTTGGATCGCTTGCTCAGGGTCTCAGACGAAGGAGAATAAAAAAGAAGCCCGCTGGATGTTAACCGGCGGGCTGTGTGGTACAAACTCATTAGATTCTCTCTAACGAGAAACGGGAGAGGTCACGAGGACGGAAGCGGCGCCCTCGTCGGAGCCGCTTTTCTTCTTCTGTTCCTGACGCTCCTGTTCGTGAGCGAGGCGCGAAGATTTTCTATGAGAACGTTGGTCTCATGAGAAGGCATTCCGACCGCATCGCCGACACTGCGACGCCACGCTTCAAACGCCAACCTCTTTTCCTCGGTCAGCCGGTGGAAACATATCGGGAAGGGCGCAAGCTGGCCCTTTTGGATCCCCCAAGCCGTGTAGCGTGCGGCGGCGCAGAGAATAGCGTTCTCGAATCCGCCACGGCTTTTCTCCCTAAGGAGAATAACCAGCGGCCCATGCTTCCACTTTCGCCACGGACACGCGTAAACCGCCAGCCTCGTCGTGCCCCTCTGAGCCACGGGAGAGGTTGCGAGCAACACGCAAGCGCGTTCCCCGCCGCCATTGAGACCGTCTTCTGACCCGACACCATACCCGGCCTCGGCAAGGATACTTACAGCCCTCTCAGCCAGAGCATCTCCGGCCCTCGCAGAGAAACGGAACGGAAGACGGAGTACCGGTTGCAGAGCACGCCTCCGCATCTCAGCACGGAAGCCGAACCTCCTGGGATTGTTCCTCGACTTCTTACCCACGGACACGTATCCCCTTTCTTTAGGCATGCACTTGAGACAGAAACTCTCATCACCCCTTTCAAAGCGATATTAAAATCAGTAAGGTTCTGTTGAACAAAAAACGCCTCCTATCATAGGAGGCTGGTTTGATTTAGGTTTCGCTTACAAACTAAAATCCAGCCTCCATATCGGTAAGGAGGTAGGAAAACAAAAACGAAACTCTCAAAATCGAACCTTTCATTTATTGCTCTTACCAGGAGGATACCCAATATTATCAAGTTCTGTCAACAGCCCTAGACTAAACGGCCCGGCAATATTATACTTTTATCTGCTTATGGGCACTAAACGGCTCATCGGCTGTTCGTTAAAAACTTCATTCCGGTGTAGCTCTCCGCCAGCCGGCGAGGGTAAGGGATGAACAAATATATTCCGGTGTAGCTCAATGGTAGAGCAACTCCCTGTGAACACGCCTCATCCAAGCTATATAATTACCAAAACAATGGCTGAAAAGAGGAAATATGCCGACAGACGAGAAGAGTTAATAAGGGCAGTAGCCAAACGAAGGCGCAAAATTAAGGCTCTCGCAATAGAATATAAAGGAGGGCGGTGCCAAATCTGCGGTTATAACAAATATCCTGGCGCATTAGATTTACATCACTTACACGATAAAAAGTTCGGTATAGGTGATAAAGGATACACGCGCTCTTGGGAAAAAGTTAAAGCTGAGTTAGATAAATGCATACTCGTATGCGCTAACTGTCATAGAGAACTAGAGGCCGGCATAACGCAGCTTCCTGAAGAAATTCAGGTCGAATAACGAGGTGAATTGCGGGAAACCTAAATCGTAAGACAAGGTAATCCGCAGCCAAGTCCATATAAGTTATGGAAAGGTTCAGAGACTATCCCAATTGGGAGTACTCCAATAATAAGGAGGAAGCGCCTCGCTCCGTACTTTAATTAAATTAAAGCGGAGATGATATAGTCCACGCTTAATGGAAACATTAGGATAAGTGTAAGGAGATGGTTGTAGGTTCGAATCCTACCACCGGAGCCCAGTTGGACAGTTAGCTAGTTCGAGTACGGCATCAAACGGTTTTGCCATTGTAAACACTAGCTTTTTGT
>JACWAO010000028.1 GCA_014874305.1 Candidatus Colwelliibacteriota bacterium
AGGAGGGTTATGCCGTTCCTTAAGAGTCTCAGGTCATAAAGCCCGACAACGAAGAAGGCGAGAAGCCACAGGAGGAAAAGGATGGAAAACGGCAAAAAATGCTCCTTAACTATAGGGTTGTGCAGGTCGGCGTGGTAGCGGAAAAAAAGCATTAAAAACAGCGATAAATAGAGGATAGCCACGTCGCTTATGAGCAAAAAGAAGGATTTTGCCCGATGTTCTGAACGCATAAGGCTATATTAGCAGGTTTAAGGCGGGGCTTCCAATGATTTGGATTAACGGACCTATAAAGGGCGTACGGTTGACTTTTGCCGTTTTATCCCTATACTTAAAGCAGTTTAGCGCAGGGACAGGTGGAGCTTATTACTTGAAATCCTTAAGCCATTTTGCCCGGAAGCTAATAAGTAGTCGAAAGTAGTACGAAAGCAAAATGGCTTATAACGATAACGGTGACCGCGGAGATCGCAAGATGTACGAGGGCGACTGGAAGTGCGCGGAGTGCGGGGCGGCAATAACCTCCCTTCCCTTCGAGCCTGATCCAGCGAGACTTGATCAGCTTCTCTGCCGTGATTGTCACCAGAAGAGGCGCCGCAGTTTTAGGCGGTAGCTCTTATAAAAAACCCCGCGCCGAATTGGCGCGGGGTTTTAATTAGAATTATCATATGAACAATCTTCAGAAAACTCATTTCTCGGCAATCTTTTTGAATTTAATAGCCGGCGTCTGGATAGTTCTCTCTCCCTGGCTTATTAATTTTCTGGGAATCAACTCGACGTGGGGCGTAATGGCCGCCGGAGTGGTAGTGGTTGTGGCCAGCGTGTGGTTTCTTTTCAAGACGGGTGTATTTAGGTTTAAGAAAAGGATGAGTTAAGGGCGACAAATACTTAATATCACCTCTTTTACCAAAGTTCCAGCCTGACGCTGTCG
Source organism: Candidatus Colwelliibacteriota bacterium (assembly GCA_014874305.1). Lineage (GTDB taxonomy): Bacteria > Patescibacteriota > Minisyncoccia > UBA6257 > Colwellbacteraceae > JACWAO01. The sequence continues at coordinate 926 of JACWAO010000028.1, forward strand.
TCCTGAGTCCGCCGTCTGGCGGATGAAGGATCTAAATTACGCGGATTCTTCACCGCGTTCAGAATGACGAGGCTCCTTTAAAAAGTTGACACCCCTTGTTTCGCGGGGATACAATTTTATTATGACGATAAAAATATACACCACTCCGACGTGCGTCTACTGCAAGATGGCCAAGGAGTATTTTAAAAATCACAACCTGCAGTACGAGGAGTACGACGTGACCCAGGACAAGAGCAAGTTGGACGAGATGGTGGCCAAGTCGCACCAGATGGGTGTTCCGGTTATAGATATTGATGGCACTATAATGGTCGGATTCGACCGCGATTACATAGAACAGGCCGTAAACTCAGCTGGCGCCAAGTAATGTACGATTTAATAATCATAGGCGGCGGGCCAGGAGGAGTGGCCGCGGGCGTTTATGCCGACCGTAAAAAGTTAAAGACTCTCCTTATAACCGACGAGTTCGGCGGCCAGTCCAAGGTTTCGGACGAGGTGCAAAACTGGATAGGCGTTAAGTCAATCTCCGGTTTTGATTTATCCAAGGCTCTCGAGGAGCATCTTCGTGCGCAAAAGGAAATAGAGATAAGCGATAACGATCTGGTTTCGGGAATCGCGAAGATCGACGGGGGATTCGAGGTCTCAACCCAAAAAGGGAAAAAATATCAGACCAAAACCGTTCTTATCGTGTCCGGGAGCCATCATAAAAAGCTTGGCGTTACGGGGGAGGATAAGTTTAATGGTCGCGGCGTGGCATACTGCTCAACCTGCGACGCGCCGCTTTTTGGAGGAAAGGAGGTTGCTGTGGCTGGCGGGGGAAACTCGGCCTTGGAAGCGGTCGTCGATCTTCTGCCTTACGCTACTAAGGTATATTTGCTTGTCCGATCCGATAAGCTCAAAGGAGATCCGGTAACGCAGGACAAGATAAAAAACTCCGGCAAAGCGCAGATTATGTTCAACTCGGAGGTTCAGGAGGTTTCGGGAGACCAGTTTGTTTCGGGTGTGAAGTACCTGGATAAAGCCTCCAATTCCGTAAAGGAATTGCCGGTCGGCGGTGTTTTTGTGGAGGTGGGTTCGGCTCCGAACAGCGACTTTATTAAAGGCATGGTGGATTTGAACGAGTACGGATATATAGTCACTGATCCTAAAAACCAAAGAACGTCGACTCCGGGCATCTGGGCCGCGGGCGACGTTACCGATCTGCCTTTCCGCCAGAACAATATCTCTGCCGGCGATTCCGTGAAAGCTTTGCTGGATTTGTATAATTATTTGAACGGCCGCTAGAACGGGGCCGTTAGGCGCTTTCTACAAAATGGAGGAAGGTAAAACGAGGGAGATTTTACGCAGACTTGCCGATTATGGAGATCGCGGCGATCGGCTTTCTTTTGGGAAACGCGTTGCTGGTGAAAACGGTACGCAAACCGTCTACAGTCTTGTAAACAGGCTGAAGCGGCAGGGATACGTAAGAAAAAAGAAAGAGAACGGAAAAAGCAGGTCCAACTGGGTTCTTACGAGGCTTGGGTTAAAGAAGCTGAGATTGCTTGAGGATGAGAGCCGTGTATCGGTTGGCGTGAATCCGGACGAGTTTTTAGGAGACAGCAAGCCGAACGTAATAATTTTCGACGTACCGGAGAGGTATTGCGATAGGCGAAGGAAGTTGCGTGCTCTTTTGATATCATTGGAATATTCGATGATACAGAAAAGCGTCTGGTTCGGCTCGCGCCGGCCATCGTGGAAGTTTTATGAAAAACTGAACGAGTTATCATTAACGCCATTCGTAAAAGTGCTGGAAGTAAGCGGCAAACTTGTCAAAAAACTGCTTAACACCTCAGCTATGTTGTTCGTGCTTATTTACGGATTAAGAATGGTAAGTGTCATGAGCTGTGAGGCAGTGAGTTAATCAGCGCCCTCAAATTTGTTGCGAATACCAATCCGCCCTCGCTAAACACCCTGTCCGATCGGACAGGGTGTTTAGTAAAAGTTGATAAGAGTGCTTGATAGGTTCTGGAATAGGGTCTTACATTAGAAATGTGGAGCCTCACAGGCCTCATCAGGCGACATCCTTCCGAAGCGTATCCTTATTCGACAAGGCTAAGAAGAATGCACTCGTTCTACCTTTACGGATGGAGTTTTCTCTGTTGCGCGAAGGAGGGTAGAGCCTCATTTTTTAGCGTTAACTTTTTACGTACCTGATTAAACTAATATGATTATCTCTTACAGGGCTTGGCCCAAGTGGGTGAAGTACTCGGCCGTTCTTATGGGCGTCGTGTTTATCTCGTCCTCGGCTTTTTTCGCGTGGTCAGGATATCTGAGTCCCGCCGCTAAAGAGAACCGCGCCCAGCAAAAAGCGGTTGAGGAGATAAAGATGTACCAGAGAAATTACGAGACGGCGATGAGCGCGGACACGTATGGCGGTAAAACCCCGGAGGAGACGCTTAAGATGTTCGCCCAAGCTATTCAAAGTGATGATATCGATTCGGCTGTTAAGTATTTAGAGTTTGAGTATGACGGCAAACCAAAAAAAGAGCTGGAGGATGGCTTAAGAAAGGCTATCCAGGACGGTAAAAAGAGCCTGATTTTGGAGATTATAGATAAAGCGGAGTTTGATCCCCAGTCGTCTGATAAAGATGTTGCGTGGTTCTCCGTTAATAATGAAAACGGTATGGCTGAGTACAGTATTATGTTGTCCTATAACAGATATGCAAATATATGGAAAGTAGAAGATATGTAGTTTTAGTTTTCTTACTCGCCGGGATTGTTTTTATAAGCAATAAAGCTTTGGCGTATGGTTATAACACACATGCTTATTTAACGCGGGAAACGATTAATTTTTATAACAAGAACTTTCCAGCGAAGCAGATATCGCAGGATGGCGCGAGTTTCCTGATAGACGGATCGAGGCGGGAGGATGATATACCGCGCTCGATGGATCATTTTTACGATCCGGTAAACAATAGAGGGATAACGTATGATCCTGTTATCAAAGCGACTATACCGATTCCGGGGAGCTGGCTGAACGCCAAGGAGTGGTCGCAGAACCCGGCGGCGCAGAACGAACTGACGTACAAGGTGCCGGAAACTATAGGATCGGTACTTACCGCGATCCAGCAGAGGGACATCTCCAAGATCTCGAGCGAGACGAACTTTACCTGGCAGAAGGCGATTAACCTCTACCTTAATGGTGATAAGAACGGCGCGATGTTCGCGCTTGGGCATGTTCTGCACTTGTTGGAGGATATGTCCGTACCGGCTCACACGCGGAACGATCCGCATCCTGGGGGAGATTCTTATGAATTTTATACTGACAGGTTTCAGTTATCGACTCCAGACAAAAACTTGTCCGCGAAAGTTGATAAATTACAGCCGGTCGGCCTAGGAGACATAAACTCCTATTTTCAATCACTAGCGACTTATACTAATAATAATTTTTATAGCGACAGCACTATTGGATTAAACAGGGGATACGCCAACCCAGAAGCAGACTTGACCAATATAGAGCCAAATGAGAATCACTTTTATATATTGGGTAACACGGACAACCAAAAATATTATTTAGCTGTTAAGAGAAGTATGTCGGCTGGAGTTTTAAGTGCTCCATCAGATATAAAAATAGATGACGATGTTGTAAAAAATTCTTACTGGAACGTGCTTTCGGCAAAATCCGTCCAGTATTCGGCGGGGGTTATTGATTTGTTTTTTAAAGAAGTATCGAAGGCGCAGAGCGATCCGGTGTACGCTAAGAATTTTAATGTCGAGCCAAAATCGTTTATAGGCCAGATAGTTAGTTCCGTCGCCTCGTTTACCGGAACAATAAAAGATACCGCAGTCCAGGCGTTACGCCAGTTGGTCGGCGGGAATAGCGGAAACCTGGTTCAGGTGGTTGATCTTACTTCCACGAGCAGTGTGGAACACGCGGTAAGTTCAACGCCGGTGGTGCAGGGGAATGTTAAATACAAACTGCAGATTACCGAGATAATGTACAACCCCGAGGGGAGCGATGCCGGAAAGGAGTGGGTTGAGATTGAAAATCTGGATCAAGTTCCTATCGACTTAACCAGGCTAACCCTGCGAGTTGATGGGTCAAATCATAAAATTAATAAATCATCCGGCTCTTCTTTACTGCCGCCTGGCGGGTATGCGGTTATAGCCGACGACCAGGCGACGTTTCAATCCTTATTTCCATCTTATTCGGGTATTTTGGCAGACAGCGCAGTATCGCTCAAGAATTCCAGCGGTAAAATAGAGACGCTGAACGGGGACGTTTTATTGGATGGCGTCACTTATTATTCGGATTGGGGAGGAAACGGAGATGGCAACTCCCTCCAGCTTATAGGCGGCCAATGGCTTGCCAGTACACCGACCCCGGGCGCGGCTAACAAGATCGCGTTTGTACCTTCAAAGCTCAAAATCCCGCCCGGGGAAGGCGAGACTACGGCGGTTCCCGCTATGGAGGCGACGTCGACAAAACCCGCGTCTACATCAACCGGCGATTCGGAGAATAAACGAAAACAACAGACAACTTCTACTTCCCCGGTTGCGCAAATTTGCTCTTTTGCGGATTCCGGCGCATCGGGCTATCATAGTGTCATCTTTAATGAGGTCGCGTGGATGGGGAGCGTTAATAGTGCCAATGACGAGTGGATAGAACTTAAAAACATCTCTAATTCCGCGGTCGATATTTCCGGATGGCATGTTTTAAGCGGAGACGGGCATATCAAGGCAATCCTGCCGGAGAGGGCCGTTATTTCTCCGTCTGGTTTTTACTTACTGGAGAGGACGAACACAAATTCGATTCCAGGCGTGACCGCCGATTTTGCCTATACCGGAAGCCTGGTAAATACCGGAACTGATCTGAAGCTTTTTGATAATAACTGTGCGTTAGTCGATAGCGTGAGTGGAGCGAACGGATGGCTGGCGGGAGATTCTTCCTTAAGGAGAACTATGGAGCGCGATCTTAACGGGAACGGGTGGCACACATCAAATGCTGTGGGCGGTACTCCGAGGAGAGAGAATGATTCGGCGTTCCTCTCTCAATCCGGAGGCGGGGGAGGCGTGGTTATTTCTCAATCGCCAGCTCTTAATAACCAAGATACTCAGGAGACGAGCACGCCGGTTGTTTATCTGAAACTATTGATAACGGAGGTTCAACTGGCCTCGTCGAGCAGTACGAAGGATGAGTTCGTGGAGATTTATAACCCGAACGATACGGAACTGGACCTGACCGGCTGGTCAGTGATGAAGAAAACAAAAACCGCCGACTCGTTTTCTACGTTCGCCAAGGCGGACCTGTTCGATGGGAAGTTGATCAAGTCAAAAAGTTTTTTAGTTATCGCCAATTCAGAGGGCGGCGTTAGTGGAGACATTTTTACGACTTATGGCGTATCGGAGGACAACTCCATGGCGATCAAGAACCCGAACCACGAGGTTGTCGATAAAGTTGGTTGGGGAGAGGCGGGGGATTGCGAGGGAATGTGCGCGCCTCAGCCTACAGACGATAAAAGCATTGAAAGGAAGGTGGAAAACGGCGAGTTTACGGATAGCGGAGATAATTTTTCAGACTTCGAAGTTGGCGAGTGTCCGCACCCGGGCGCTTACTCGTTGACTTGCGCGGGCACAACGTCGACCGCCACCTCGACCGATATGACGACAGCGTCTTTGCCGTTAATGAGCGGCTTCTCCGCGAGCTACAACCCCAATGATTTAAAAATATCCCTGAGTTGGGAGCCGTTTGTTCCCGCCTCTACGGCGAGCACTGGTACGGAGGAAACGGCGACCAGTACGGTTGAACCGCGGGTTTTTTACACGGTTCAGCTTTCCACGTCGACCTCCTTGGATGAAGTGGCGTGGGAGAGCGATTATATAAGTAACGCGTTAGTTACGCCAACCTCTTCTACGAGCACCAGCTTGCGGATAGACGAGGTCGGCAGGGGTTATGGGTTTAGAGTCGCGGCCTTGGATGAAAACGGGACGGCGCTGGCCGAGGCGACTTCCAGTGTTAATGTGCCGAGCCTTTTATCCAGTTTGAACTTTTATCCTGATCCGAGAAGCGGGAACGACGCGTATTTGATTGATGTGTTTTACCAGGGGATACCGTTTATTCCTCCCTTGTGGAGCGGAACGTCCGGAACCCAAACCAACTGGAGGCTTATGGCTTTCTATCTGGATACCGAAGCTAATAAGCCAGAGTATTTTAACGTATCAACAAGCAGTTTTAGTGTTAAATACCAGAGTTGCGGCGGTGCTCAGGTATCCGCTCCGTCTATTGTTTTTCCTAGCGGATTATGCGAGTACGGACCGTACTCCCAGGATGTTTCTCTGGCAATGCTTGAGGACCCGACCCACATCCTGCTTTCCTCGGCGCTCTCGGTTTCCGGCCTCAACCTCTCTACCAGTAGTTTTATTACGGTTGCTTATTACGATCGCGACCCCGACGTCTTTGGCGACAGGAGGTTTAAGCTGGTGGCCGTAGACCGCGATCGTTATTATCTTCAGGATTTGAGTCTGGAAGAGGTACAAAATCTTCATTCCGCCCCGGAGTTTTCGTCCGCGTTTACAGCCCAGTTCAAGCCGGACAGTTCCGCGCTGGTCGTGAGTTGGGATCCGGCTCATGACACCGACAGTTGGGACGGCTCTATTAGTTACGAGATAAACATTTCTCCCGCGGCTGGTATTGACGATTCGCTTTGGCAGGCTCTCGTTCCGGAGCCGAGGGCGGACTTCTCCGATCCCCAGCACATGAGTTACAGATATTCCAGATTCGCGAATATCGGCGATGATTTTGCGATCGCCCTCAGAGCCAAAGATGAGTTTGGCAAGTCTAGCGCGGTAACGACCTCGACTTGGCAGTATCCGGCGACGGACATTGCAGTATCTCAGGAGCAGTGGAACGGTGAGTGGGGAAGCGGGTTTGGAAGCATCGATTCGCACCTGAACTTTTCCGCTCCGGACTCCGCGAGCTTAGAGAAGATATCGTCATCAAGCGCGGTGTTGTTTGATAAGTTTACCGTTAAGGTAAGGCAGAATGGAATCGGGGGATACGCGCCGAGCGATTTGAGGTTATCCATATACGCGGACGCGAGCGGAACTCCTGATTTTTCTAGCCCGCTTGGGGAGAGCGTAATCAGGAACTTGGATCCGCTTTCTGATCCGCAGGATATAACTTTTAGTTTTGCCTCTCCCGTAACTCTGCTGGCTGAGAGCGGCGGTTGGGCGGTGCTGGATGTCGCTGGTTATGGCGGACTGCAGGGATACTTCAATAATTCTTGGCAGAACGCGGTTACGAGCGGCGACTTGTATTCCGGCGGAGATTCGGGATTCGGATCGGGACGAGGCACCAACAGTGATTGCAGTCAGTGCGCGTTTGGCGGATACGCTCCTAGCGGGGTAGACTGGTATATGAAACTTGGTCTGACTAAGCTATAAACAAATCATGGTCGCTTTGTTATACAACATCCGGAGCCTGCATAATGTCGGCTCGGTTTTCAGGACTTCCGACGCCGCCGGTGTCGAGAAGGTGTATTTGTGCGGTTACACGCCCGCGCCTGTCGATAAGCACAACAGGCCGGAGTCGCGCCTTGTTAAAACCGCTCTCGGGGCGGAAAAATATATTTCTTGGGAGAAAGTTCCGGGAAGGGCGGTCGGGACTGTGAAACTTATCAAGAAGTTGCAAGATGACGGGTACAAGGTGCTGGCGGTGGAGCAAAGCAAGACCTCCGTTCCTTTCCATAAGATAAATTATGGGAAAAAGGAGTTTCAAAAACTCGCCCTGGTTATGGGGAACGAGGTTAAGGGCCTGCCGCCGTCAATACTGCGGGCCGTGGATAAGACCATAGAGATACCGATGTTCGGCAGGAAGGAATCGTTAAACGTTTCCGTGGCTTACGGCATCGCGGTTTATGAGATAGTTATAAGCAAGATTAAGAAGTAGAAAATAAGCTCTCATTGTTTTTGGTTTACTAAACGCCCTGTCTGATCGGATGGAGTGTTTAGTTGTGAGATCGCTATGTCAGACGTACTATTCTTATATGAAGATGCAAAGGAAGAAGATCATACTCGGCAAAAACGAATTGAATGTTTGGATTGCTGGAACGACGCGGGAGAAACGCGTCGGTGTTTCATTGCTGGACAAGCTGGAGAAGGAAGAGGGGATGATTTTTACGTTTAAGATTCCTATGCGGTACGGATTTTGGATGAGAGGAGTCGGTTTTCCCATAGATATAATCTGGATAAGGAGAGGGAAGGTTATAGGCGTTACTGATAATATTCCCGCTGGTAAAGGGTTATCGTTGTTTTCCTTGAAGGCGTACTATCCTCCAGCGTCCGTCGATTGCGTTATAGAGGTTGCCGGAGGAGAAACAGCGAGGCTTGGTATAAAAGAAGAGGACATTTTAAAATAGCAGAAGATATGACGCTCGGAATAATCATCATCGTTTTAGTACTGCTTATCCTCTTGCCTACGGCGTACGCTTCATTAATTGGCGCGCCGTTCGTTCCGGCTTCCCCCTCGCTGGTGGAAATGATAGTAGATGCCGCTGATGTTAAAGAAGGAGACGTGATATATGAACTTGGAGCGGGAAACGGGCAGGTGATGATCGCTTTCGCGAAGAGGAAAGGGGTAAAAGTTTTGGGGTTTGAATTGTCGCCGGTCTTGTATCTTGTCGCTTGGCTTAACTTAAAACTCAAAAGACTGCGCAACTGTCATCTGTATCTTAAAAATTTTTATTCGTATCCATTGGCGGAAGCCGATGTTGTTTATTTTTTTCTTGTTCCGAGAACGGTAAATAAGCTGGCCGTTAAACTTGTCTCGGAATTAAAGCCCGGATCCAGGGTGATTTCTTACGCTTTTCCGATAGACGGCTGGGAACCGTCCCGCGTTATTAAAGAGAACGGGAAGCCGGGAATCTTTATTTATACGGTATAGGCATAGGCGGGCGAGGCGTCGCTTGTCTCGGTTTTATCAAATATTGTATACTACAAAAAGTCGAATACTTGAATAAAAATTGCGTAAATGCCTAAAAAGAAAGTAGCGATAAACGGGTTTGGAAGAATCGGCCGGCTGTTTTTCCGGCAGATGTTTGGCGATCCGGAAATAGAGATCGTAGCCATAAATGATTTGGGAGATATTAATAATCTGGCCTACCTCCTTAAGCACGACACGGTCTATCGAAGTTTTGGCAAAAGCGTCGAAGTAAGCGGCGGCAACCTGGTTGTTGACGGACAGACGATAAAGATACTGCAGGTAAAAGATCCGGCGCAGTTGCCGTGGAAGGATCTAGGAATAGATGTCGCGGTGGAATCAACCGGTTTTTTCGAGGAGTTCGAGAAAGCCAAGGCTCATCTTACGGCCGGAGCTAAAAGAGTTGTGATAACGGCGCCGGCCAAGGACGCGGACGGCGTGGAGGGAAAAACCGTGCTCATGGGCGTTAACGAGGGGGAACTGCAGACGGTTCTTCTTACATCAAACGGCTCGTGCACGACAAACGCCTCCTCTCCGGTAATACAAGTCATGGCCGAGAATCCCGGGATACTCAAGGCGGTGTTGGGGACGGTGCACGGATACACATCCACTCAGTCTATAGTCGACAGTCCCGCGAAGGGGCACGACTATCGCAGGGGACGCGCGGCGGCGCAAAACATAACTCCTTCAACGACAGGCGCGGCGGTTGCCGTTACTAGAGCGATAAAAGAATTGGAGGGCAAGTTTGACGGTTTGGCTTTCCGCGTTCCGGTCATTACCGGATCAATCGCGTCGGTAACTTTTGTTGCCAAGAGAAAAACATCGGTTGACGAGATAAACGACATCTTCCGCAAGGCTTCGGAGGAGCCGCGCTGGCACGGGATTTTGAAGGTTACCGAGGAACAGCTGGTTTCGACGGATATAATAGGCGAGCCGTACGGAGCTATCGTCGACCTTGGTTTCACCAAAGTGGTGGACGGCGATCTGGTTAACGTTCTTTCCTGGTATGACAACGAGTGGGGATACGTCTCGACTTTGGTTAAACACGTTAAAAGCGTCGCGGCTTTGGTATAGAAAATATGGCGGAGATACACAGATCACTTGAAGAAAGAGTATCCGCCCTGAAGAACAAAGGCGTCGCGGATGAGGAGATTGTAAAACTGCTCATATCCGCCGGATACCACGAGGGGGAAATACGCGCCGCTTTGGCTGAGTATGTTCCGGGGAGCGAGTACGTGATCAGTCTTCCCGCGCCGGATGGAGAAAAAGAAGAATACGCGCCGACCAGCGTGGCTGTGCGAAGACAGGCACAGCAAGCGCGGGCGCCACTGCCCAAACTTCCTGGTTTTATCGAGATGTTCCTGGACGCTTTCGCCTTATACAAGGCAAGGGTTATCGTGTTAACGGAAGTCTTCGTTATACCGGTAATAGCTATGGCTCTTTCTGCGCTGTTTTTGGGAGCGTCGCGTTCTAACTACGCGGCGTCGCGTCTTTTTTGGAGCGGTCTTTCCGTGTTAGGGTATCTGGTGTCGGTCGTATTATTGCTGGTTAGCGCCTTAGCGATGATTTTGGCACTGCGGAATGAAAAGATGGGTACGGAAGAGGCGTACTGGAAGTCCTTGCAGAATATAGGGGGGTATGTTTGGGTCGCGCTCCTTGCCGCTCTCGCCGTATTTGGGGGATTTTTACTGGGAGTAATTCCCGCTTTTATCTTCGGCATCTGGTTTGCTTTTTACGCGTATATTTTCGTTGACCAGAAACAGACGGGCATGGACGCCCTGCTTAGGAGCAAGGAGTATGTAACCGGATATTTTTGGGACGTGCTTTGGAGAGTTCTGCTATTACTGCTTGCCGCCTCTATCGCCGACGCCCTGGTCGGAGGAGTGTCCTTGATATTCGGCACCGGAGTCAATTATATTGCGAGCCTTCTTCTTCAGATACTTATTGTGCCGTTTATCCTGGCGTTTTTCTATTCTCTCTATTCTTCTCTAAAGAAGAACAAGCCTGATCTCGCGGATCAGCCGGTCAAGGGGGACAGATCGTTTTTTATTTTCGTTATTCTTCTTGGGGCCATCCTGCCGTTTATCATGCTGTATCTTAAGGGGTCCGCGGTTCAATCCGTCCCGTTACAACATTAGGATGTTTTTGGTATAATTAGGGTAATAAAGTCGCAAGGTGATTAGAGATGTAAATAAATGGATAACCAGCAGTTGCGCGATTTAATAAACGATTTCAAGAAACAGGGTCAAGGCGACGAGTCGATAGTCCACCTTCTTACCGTAGCGGGGTACAAAGAAGAGGATATACGGTCTGCTTTGGCTTCGGAAAATAATGCCGCGGTTTCCGTTGCGCCAGAAAACGATCCGGCGACGCCGGCGGGACAAGCTCCGCAGGCCGATCCGGCAGTTGCGCCCAACGGGCAGGCGCCGACAACTGAAAAGTTAACGGGATTCAGCCAGCTTTTCTCGGACACGGTTTCTCTATTTAAGAGAAAAATAGGCGTGCTTCTCGGTATTTATATCATTCCTATGCTTGGAACACTGCTATTGCTGTTTATTCCCCGATCTTCGGGCGGCGATATCGCCATTATGATTGTTTCTTTGCTGGATATTATTTTGTCCATAGCCGGAGGAACAGCGCTTATATATGCCGTAAGCAGTGATAGCGGGGTTATCGAATCGTACGGAAAGGCATTCGGCATTTTCTGGAAGTACTTATGGGTTTCCGTGCTGGCGACTTTTGTTATTTTAGGCGGTTTTGTTATGGGGGTAGTTCCAGGAATTATATTTAGCGGTTGGTTTATACTAGGATTTTATGTTCTTGTCCTGGAAGATAAAAGAGGAATAAACGCTTTGTTGCGCAGTAAGGAGTATATAACTGGCTACTGGTGGAATGTGTTTTTCAAATTTCTTCTGTTCGTTCTAGTTATATTTGGCGCCGGAATCATTGTTGGCCTGTTTAAATTAATAAACGCTGACTTCGAACTCATCCTGGCTTTTATATTCGAACTGGTAATCGCCCCTTTATTTTTCACGTTCACCTTCCTTATCTATAAGGGCTTGGCTGGAATAAAGCCGCAATTGATGTCAGCGCCGGTTTCGGGAAACAAAAGATTCTTCGAGTTTTCCGGCTGGCTGGGATTGTTCGCGCCGGCGTTAATAGCTGTTGCCGTAGTGATTGTGCTTAATCCTTCTCAGTTAATACAGCAGGCGCAAGACAGTCAAAGAGTACAAGACGCTTCAACTCTTAATATGGCTGTTACCGATTGGTTAGCTGATGTTTCAACCAGCGCTTGGAAAGCCGGCTTGTACTGCAGCGGGGGTAATGGTTCCTTCCCTGGTGGAGGAACGTGCCTGGTTTCCGGGTCGACTTCTACTGACGGTACGGGGTGGGCGCCTATAAACTTTGACGCCATGACTACCGGTTCTCCTATGCCGTCCCTGCCTATGGATCCCGAAAACAATCTGAATAAATGTCTCTCTTCCGGCGGCACCTGTTTTTACGCCATTAGACTCGATCCAACTTTCGGCCAGTACAGGATTTATGTCCCATTAGAAACACGCGAATACCAAAATAATCAGGGCGCGAAAGACGGCGTGAATCTGCCTGGATGGTATGTGGTGGGAAGCGATATTCCTTCGCCTGGTACAACGCAATGATTATCTATTTAGGGGCGGACCATAGAGGGTTCGGTTTAAAAGAGGGGATTAAGAATTATCTAAAGCAGAGCGGATACCAAGTTAGCGATTTGGGGGCCGCGACTCTGGTCCAGGATGATGACTATACTGATTACGCGGCGGCCACGGCCAAGAAGGTCGGTTCGGATTTCTTGGGAAGCCGCGGGATACTTATCTGCGGTTCCGGAGTCGGAATGGACGTTACGGCCAACAGGTTTCCCTTGATAAGATCGGTTCTGGCTTTTTCTCCCGATCAGGCGATGGCTTCGCGCACGGATGACGACACTAATATCCTGTCTCTTCCCGCAGATTATCTGGATTTGGAAACCGCGAAGAAGATAGTGAGCGTTTGGCTGCAGACGGACTTTGATGAGAAGGAGGGGCATAAACGGAGACTGGACAAGATACGGAACTTACGGGTAGATTAGTGGTTGGAGAACACGAAAGCCCGGGTGGCGGAATGGTATACGCGGAGGACTTAAAATCCTCTGTCTTCACAGACTTGTGGGTTCGAGTCCCACCCCGGGCACACTTCGACTTGCTTGATCCGTCGTAGTCTACTACGCAGACGTAAGTGACCTTCGCTCACTCAGCGCAGGCACGCCTCAATTTAGCCTACCGAAGCTCGCAAGCGAAAGCGGCCAGGCTCAGTGTAAACACTTCGATAAACCAGTGTTAAACCACATAAGATTCTTCGTCCGCCGGTTGGCGGACTCAGAATGACGAACGAAAAAGAAACTCAGGATACCTTACTTCAATGAAGTGAGAGATCCTTTAAAATCTGTCTTATCAAGTACTTTGTGTCCTCGGCGTTTTCAACAGCAACCGTATCAATTCCTGTTTTTACAGCCGCGTAATCATTTCCTCCTTCAAATAAGGCGTCGCCGACATAAGCCATCTTATCCACTGGCACTTTTAATATTTTTGATAATTGATGTATACCGTACGCTTTGTCTATACCTTTTTGGGTTATATCGATAGATGTTCCGCCTCCGATTCTTACTTCAAACTCCGGCAAGTATTTTTCAAGGGCTTTTTTAATTCGCTGACGGAGGCCGTTTTCCATCTCTTTCCACTTATTTTTTTCTTCAAGCGGGGCCTTCTGTCCCAAAGGAGAAAAAGTAATCTGGCTGCCGCGGTCCTCCAGCACCACGCCATAAGTTTTTTTAGGGCGGATATATTTAACGTCTTTTAGGACTTTGGAAAACGAGCTTAAAATCTTCTTTTTTTCACTTGCCGTCAAATTGTTTTTGTATACCGCACCCCATTTTCCCTTTGATAGTTTATACAGCTCGGCTCCGGAGGTTGGCTGTGCGTAGAGATTGCGGAATGATTTCTTGGACGCTTTCTTTAATTTGTCCAGGAATTGGGTCTTAAACTGAGGAAATCCTCCGCCTCCTATAACCGAAATTGTTTTTTTATCCAGGAGCTTATGCAATATACCAGCCATTTCTTCGTCCAAGTCGCACTTGCTTAACGTTAGAGTGCCGTCCAGGTCGAATAATATTACTGATTTAGACGCGAGCAATTCGGCTTTTTCATCCAGCCGCGCGATTTTTTTGTAGTTATTAAGAAGCCAGGAGCTGGACTGAACCTTTCCGCCGTCGCCTACGTTAAAAACCATCTTGCATCCGATGCGGTTGCAGACCTCCACCTCCGGTATGTTGTCCTTGAATCTGTCTCCTCCGTTGGCAAAAACGTCGGGCTTTAGTTCTTCTAGTTCGCGGCAGACGCTCCTGTCTTCCGGATTTGGCCCGTGTTTGGTTATTATCACTTCATCTACGGAATAAATTGACTCTATTATTTCTTTTCTTTCTTTTTCATTTATGAAGGCGTACCCCTTTTTGTGTTTTAGCCAGTAGTCGTTGTTTAGGATGACTACTAGCTTGTCCCCGAGTTTTTTAGCTTCATTAAAAAGGCGGACGTGACCCATGTGAATAGGGTCGAAACCGCCGCTTACCGCGACAACAATGGGCCTGTTTTTTTTAGATTTATTTAACCCTGCCATACTTATCTTCGTAGCGAATGATATCTTTTTCTTCAGGTTTACCGAACGCCGCTTCAAGCACCAGGGAGTCGGCGACGCCCATCATCCTGTGTTTCTCTTTCTTGTTTATTTTTACGGAATCTCCCTTACGCAAAGTATAAAACTTCTTGCCTTTTTGCGCGCGTATCGTTCCCTTTAATACCACCCACACTTCCGATCTGTTTTTGTGGCTTTGCAGGCTCAGCTTCTCCCCCTTTCTTACGAATATCTCCTTTATCCAATAGGTCGGAAGCGTTTCTATTACGGCGTACCACCCCCAGGGTTTTAACGCTAACTTACTCTTTGCTTTTGCCATGAAAGTGCGTTGGTTATCAGCGCTTAACAGCGTTTAGTATGTCTTTAAGTTTTATACTGGCAACTCCGATCGTCTGATCCGCTTCGCCGTAATAGAGAAATATTTTTTCTCCGATTAATACCGCTCCGCATGGGAAAACAACGTTAGGCGTTAACCCCTGTTTCTCATAATTTTCCTTCGGTTCGAGGAGGGGATAGTCCGTCCGGCCCAATACCACGGTTGGGTCTTGCAGATCGGTTAGTACGGCCCCGACTCTATAGGTTCCATCCTCTTCTCCAACCCCGTGGTAAATGATAAGCCACCCATCTTTTGTTTTTATAGGAGGCGCGGCCACCCCGACTTTTTTGGAATCCCACCAGCCCGGTCGAGGTCTCAGCCACCTGTACTCCTCAAGCCAGGTTGTTCCGTCAAAATCCAAAGACTTGTGGAAAGAAAGATCGATATCATCGCCACTCCGGTGAATAATGGCATACTTGCCCTTGATTTTTTCCGGGAAGACGCATGAGTCCTTGTCGTCTATCCCGGGAGGGGAGATTAGAACCGGTTTCGACCAGTTCCATTCTTGTCTTAGGAAATCACTGTCTCTTATCCAGGTTAAGGCGACGCGGGGAGGGTTTTTCCCGTCGAACGCGGTGTAGAACATGTATATTTTCGAGCCGATTTTTACGAGGCGCGGGTCTTCGGTTCCGGAATTTCCGCCCTGCTGGAGTTTTTGTTCAAACGGTTCGCGCGGGGTATAAACCGGATCCCTAGACCTGTAACTTATATGAACCCCATCATCGCTTTGCGCGTAGCCAAGCACCGAGGTGTTGCTTGGGGACATCGCTCTATAAACAAGGTGGACTTTGCCGTCTAGGTATATCGCGCCGGGATTAAAAACCGCTTTTGTTTCCCATGACGAGTCTTTATTGGGCGTTAAGATCGGATTTTCTTTCGCGCGAGAAAATCCGATGGAGGCGGTATCTTTCTTGAGCATGTCGCTCGTAAGCGAAGAGAGGGGTAGAAACGCTACCGAACACGTGGTGTCGGCAGAGCCGTAATATAGATAAATAAGGTCTTTTTTAAGAATGGCTCCTGACGGGAAAACTATATTGGGAACGAATCCGTATTTCTCATAGTATTCTTCCGGCTGGAGAATAGGGAAGTTTGTTCTGCCTATGATTTTCGCTGGATTTTTTAAGTCAAGAAGAACGGCCTCTATTCCGAATACTTTTTGCGGGGAGAAGTAGTTTCTTATATAGGAATAGACAAGCAACCACCCCTCTTTCGTTTTTATTGGCGGGGCGCCGACTTCTACGTGGTCCTGCGGGCGGCGCTCCAGAGGAAGAAGGTGTTTATCGATGTTTTTGTACCAGTTTTGCCAGTACGATTCGTCCCACATTTCCTCTTCTTTATCGAAGGAGGCGAGAGATATTTTGGCGGGAGGGCGATCGGTGTTGGCGGTAAGCACGGCCCACATCTTACCGTTTATCTTTTCCGGGAATAGGGCCATCGCCTTGGCGTTAAATGGCGTTACCAAGTGTTTCTCGCTGACTTTTTTTAAGTCCTTGCTTATCGCGAGCCCGACTCTTATGCCCTCCGCCTTGGGCGGCCAGCTCGAAAGGGCGGTATAAAAAATGAAGTATTTATTGTTAAGCTTGGTAACACGCGGGTCTTCGCATCCAAACTTCTCCCAATCGTATTCTGGGATGATAAATCTTCTGCGATTGTAAAAAGAGAGGCCGTTCTTGCTTTCCGCTATCCCAATGTCGGAGACCCTAAGCCTGGACTGGGCGGAGGTATGGTAATGGGGCAGAGAGACGGCGCGATATAAGAGAAAGATTTTTTCTTCCTTGGCGATGGGGCACCCATTAAAAACCGCTTCCGCTTCCCATGATTGATCCGGATTTGGTTTTAGTATGGGATTCGTCTCGAATCGTTTAGCGAGCATCACTTTTTCTTCGCCTTTCCGGTTTTAAACGCCGGCTTTTCTCCTTTCATCAGTTCCGAGAGAAAAGTTTCTAAGTTCGCATAAGCAACACTAACATAATTATCGGCCGCGCCATAGTAGACGAAGAGCTTTCCGTCTTTGATGACCGCGCCCGACACGTAAACTATTCCGGCTTTGAACCCGTTGTTTTCGTACTCTTTTTCTGGTTCGAGAACGGGCTCTGGAGAGCGATAAAGGATTTTAGACGGGTCGTTTAAATCTAAGAGTATCGCGCCAACCTTGTATTTTCCCGGGTCGTTCTTATCCATTGCGTGGTAGAATAACAGCCACCCCTCTTTCGTTTTTATTGGCGGGGCGCCGGCTCCTCTTATCCAACTTTCCCAGCGCTTTTTTTCTCCATTCGTGCCGTCGTGACGGCTTCTGATATAATCATCGTCTTTAAACTCTAAAGTATCTCTGTACTCGATAAGTATTTTGGGAGTTATGCTGTGCAGTATAGCGTACCGGCCGTTTATTTTTTCCGGAAAAATTACCCAGTTTTTATGCGTTTCCCCCGGAGGGGAGATTAAGACCGGAGGACTCCATCTCCAGCGCTTGTTAAGCATGTCCTCCTCGCTTATATGCGTGAGCGCGACTCCCAGTCCATCATCGCAGGCGGTATAGGTTACGTATAGAATCCCCTCGTTTTCCATATTGGTTATGCGCGGATCCTCACTGCCGCCGAAGCTTCCCCCCGAGGCAAAAGAATATGGATTAAAAACACGTTTATTAGTAAGTATGTGTTCGTAAACAGGATAATGGAGCCTTTCACTTATTACTAGGCCGTTCTCTGAAGAGGCGTATCCAAAGCGGGAGATTCCGTCGTCTCCTATGGCGCGGTATAAAAAGTGTACCTTATCTTTAATGAGAGCCGCGCCAGGATTGAATGTTTGCCACGCTTCCCACGAGTTTTCCGCGGACGGAGAAATAATCGGGTTCGCTTCCGGCTTGGATAACTTGATCGGGCTTATCTTTTTTTCGCTTCTGACAACTATCTTAGATCTTGTCCTTACAGTCTTTCTTGGGGCGGTTTTTCTGGAGGTATTCCCTTCTTGTTTTTTTACGGACTGCCTGGGCATTTACTTATATTATTAACTACGTGTTCCGTGGAGCGGGTGTATTTTATGTGCAAACCACGACTGTTTTGTTCGTTACCGGCGGTTTCTAATCTGGAGGTTCTTTCATAAGAATAATACTACTTGCCGCGCATTAAACAAGAACAGCATCTGTTAATAACTTTAGGGGATAGAGCCTAAGAATAACCGCAGACTTTTCTTTATTATAAGCTTCTGGTAAAAGGTATGTAGATGATAATCTGGTCCATTGAGACATCGTGCGACGAGACGGCAATCGCGGTTGTTAAAGCAAGCGGGGGATTGAGTAAACCGAAATTCGAGGTGCTGACAAGCGTTGTCTCCTCGCAGATTGCGGTTCACCGGCCGTTTGGCGGAGTCGTGCCGAATTTGGCCAAAAGGGAGCATCTTAAAAATCTTCCGATCTTGCTCCAAAAACTTGCCAAGGAGGGCTTTGATATTAAAAAAGCGGACACTCTCGCTGTTACCGTCGGGCCGGGCCTGGAACCGGCGCTTTGGACCGGCGTTAATTTCGCCAAGGAGCTGGCTAAGAAGTATAAGAAACCGTTAACCGGGGTAAACCACTTGGAGGGGCATATCTACAGCTTTCTTCTTTCAAAGAGCGCGGGGCGCCTAGAGTTAAAGGATATTTTTCCGGCGGTTGCGCTTCTTGTAAGCGGAGGACACACCTTAATTTTAAAGATGGACTCTTTAACGAAGTGGAAGAAGATGGGTGAGACGAGGGATGACGCGGTGGGGGAGGCGTACGACAAGGTTGCCCGTCTTTTGGATCTCCCATACCCGGGAGGTCCGGAGATAGAAAAAGCGTCGAGTTTGGGAAACGGGGAGGCCGTATCCTTTCCGAGGCCGATGATCGATCAGAAAAATTACGACTTCAGCTTTTCGGGATTAAAGACGGCGGTTCTTTATTATCTCCGCGACCACCCCGTTAAAACGGAAAAAGACCGGGCCGATGCGGCGGCATCTTTTGAAGAAGCGGCGGTAGAGGTTTTAGTCAAAAAAACAATACGCGCCGCTATGGACGTGAAAGCCAAGGCGGTTATTATTTCCGGAGGCGTTGCGGCCAACAAGCGCTTGCGCGAGGAACTTAAAAGCGCCGCTAAAAAGAATAAAATAAAATTTTTCGCTCCGGAGATGAAGTTCAATACCGATAACGCGGCGATGGTCGCGGCCGCGGCCTATCTTGCCAACTTGCGCGGGAGGAGAAGAAGGATAACGGCGCAAGCCAATCTGACTGTCTAGTAGATTAGTAACAATGTTAAAGATCAAGACGATCGTCAGTATCTTTAACATTTGAAAAAAAGGCGATAAAACATGTTTTGCGCTTTTACCTGCTTTTCCCTTAATATAATTACTATAATATGGATACTCGGTACGATTATCAGGCGCTGGAGGATAAGATTTATAAACGGTGGGAGGAGTCCGGATTTTTTAATCCGGATGTTTGCGTTAAAAAAGGCGTAACCAAGAAAGACGCCAAAAAGTTTTCCATAGTTTTGCCGCCGCCCAACGTTACCGGGAACCTGCACATCGGGCACGCGGCGATGCTGGCCATAGAGGATATCATGGTGAGGTACGCGCGGATGAATGGCAAGAAAACCCTGTGGCTTCCGGGCACGGACCACGCGGCTATCGCCACGCAGGCCAAGGTGGAAAGCCTTATATACAAGAAGGAAGGGAAAAATAGGCACGACCTCGGACGCGATGAATTTTTGAGGCGCGTCGAGGAGTTTGCCAAGGAGAGCCATGACAATATCGTGCGGCAGGTTAAGAAGATGGGATCGTCGGTTGATTGGAGCAGGGAGGCGTACACCTTAGATGAGAAAAGAAGCCTCGCGGTGCGTACGGCCTTTAAGAGAATGCATGACGAGGGACTGATTTACAAAGGAGCCAGAATCGTGAACTGGGATCCGAAGATGCAGACGACCGTCTCGGACGATGAGCTGGAGTATGTTGAGGAGAAAGCGCCGTTTTATTACCTGAAGTTCGGGCCGTTTGTAATCGGGACCGCGAGGCCGGAAACAAAGTTCGGCGACAAGTACGTGGTTATGCATCCGGATGACGCGAGATACAAAAAACACAAGGATGGAGAAAAACTCGAGGTGGAGTGGATTAACGGGCCGATTACCGTGACCGTTATTAAGGATAAGGCGATTGATATGAAATTCGGCACCGGAGTTATGACAATAACTCCATGGCATGACGCGACCGACTTCGATATTGCCGAAAGGCACGGGTTGGATAAGGAGCAGGTTATAGATTCTTACGGGAAACTTCTGCCCATAGCCGGGGAGTTCGCTGGAATGCACATAAGCAAAGCGCGGCCGCTCATAGCCGAGAAGCTTAAAGCCAAGGGGTTACTCAAAAAAACAGAAGAAGACTATGTGCATAACGTGGCTGTAAACCAGCGCGGCGGAGGAAAAATAGAGCCACAGATTAAGGAGCAGTGGTTTATTGGTGTTAATAAGGAATTCGTTTTACCTAAGTCTAAAATAAAGGGAGTAAAAAGCGGAGAAAAAACGACGCTCAAGAAAATGATGAAAGCCGCGGTTAAGGGCAATCAGATTAAGATTTTACCCAAGAGGTTTGAGAAGGTTTACTTCCACTGGATAGATAATTTGCGCGACTGGTGTATCTCGAGGCAAATTTGGTACGGGCACCGGATTCCCGTTTGGTACAAAGGTGGAAAAACTTACTGCGGCATCAATCCGCCAAAAGGAGAGGGGTGGATACAGGATTCTGACACGTTGGATACCTGGTTTTCTTCGGGCTTATGGACGTTTTCCACGCTCGGCTGGCCGAAGGAAACTAAAGATTTTTTAGAGTTCCATCCGACGAGCGTTCTCGAGACCGGATATGATATTTTATTCTTTTGGGTTGCCAGGATGATTCTTATGAGCGGATACCTGCTTTGCGATATACCGTTTGAAAAAGTTTATCTTCACGGGCTGGTGCGCGACGCGCAGGGGAGGAAGATGAGCAAGTCCTTGGGGAACACGATCGATCCGCTGGAGATGAGCGAGAAGTACGGAGCGGACGCTGTGAGGCTGTCGCTTATTATCGGATCCGCGCCCGGGAACGACATAAAAATCTCCGAGGATAAGATTCGCGGCTACCGCAATTTCGCCACCAAGGTTTGGAACGCCAGCAGATTCGCTTTACTAAATTATTCTGAGATAAAAGCTAAACCTCAGTTTACAGCGGACGATAAAAAACGATTAGCGGAGGTCTCCGCCTTGAAAAAGAAGGTGTCGGAGCATATTGAGAAGTTCGATTTTAACAGGGCGGGAGATGAGCTTTATCACTATTTTTGGGACGTGTTTGCCG
Source organism: Candidatus Colwelliibacteriota bacterium (assembly GCA_014874305.1). GTDB lineage: Bacteria > Patescibacteriota > Minisyncoccia > UBA6257 > Colwellbacteraceae > JACWAO01. The sequence continues at coordinate 22,288 of JACWAO010000028.1, forward strand.
ACAAGGTTATAGAGTTGCTTAAGATACGGCTTAATTCCGATAACCTGAGAGACCGCGCGGCGGCTCAGGAGACATTGATAAAAATGCTCAAAGAGCAGATAAAAATGCTTCACCCTTTTATGCCGTTTGTTACCGAGGAGATTTGGGGATTACTGCCAGGCAATAAAGGAAAACTTTTGATGGTTGAAAAATGGACATAGCCAAACTTGCTGTCGCGGCCGCTTTCGGACTTTTGCCGACATTGATTTGGCTTCTTTTCTTTCTGCGTGAGGACGCGGGGAGACCGGAGCCCGGGAAGGAGATATTAAAATTCTTCCTGATCGGCGGTTTTATGGCCGCCGCCTCGGCGATACTCGTGGAATTTTGGCTCAAAGGGGTATTTGCCGATTACAAGATAGCTTACTTTTCCGTACTTGGTCTTTTGGTTTTCGCTTTCGTGGAGGAGACCGCGAAATTTTTATCAGCCAGGATTCTTTTAAGAAAGGATCCTTATTTTGACGAGCCGATTGACGCGATGATCTATCTCATAACCGTTGGCTTGGGGTTTGCCGCCATAGAAAACTTTTTCGAGCTTGCCGGAAGCGCTTTTTCCGCGATTCCCGAACTTGTCATACTGCGGTTTATAGGGGCGACCCTGCTTCACGCGCTTTCATCGGGATTTGTCGGATACTACTGGGCGCGAGGCCGGACGATGAGGGGATTGCTTGTGGCTACGCTTTTACATACCGCTTTCAACTGGATGGTTTTAGGGTTCCCGGGTCTTCCTGTCTACCCTAGCATCATCCTGGTAATTGCCGCTATTTTCCTTCTCAGGGATTTTGATATAATTAAAACAATAAAAGAAAAAGTGATAGCTTAAAATGGGAAATATAAACATAGAAAAGACTGGCGAGAGCATTGCCGACGAGGAGGAGGGACAGTTGACTGTCGATGTGTGCGAAACACCGACGGAGTTCATTATCGAGTCGACGATAGCCGGCGTTGATCCGAGCGATATCGATTTGGATGTGTCGGGGGAGTCCGTGACTATCCGCGGCGAACGGCATAAGAAAAAAGCGTCGGAGGACGGCAACTATCTTTTTCAAGAATGTTTCTGGGGCAAGTTCTCCCGTTCGATAATTCTTCCGCAGGAAATTGACGCGGATAAAGCGGAATCATCCTTAAAGAATGGAGTTCTTACCATACGTCTTCCCAAACTGCACCGCGAAAAAAACAAGAAGGTTCATATAAGGGTGGACTAATCGTGAACCGCGTACCGTGAATCGTGACGCCGAACGTAGATGCTTCGCTTTCTTTGCCTTGCGGCAGGCAGGGCTCAGCATGACGAATATAAAATTATCGAAGTTCAACTTCGATAATTCGTAGAGGCGAAGGATGACAACACGTGTGGATCGCGAATCGTAAAACTTGAAACACATTTCGCTATTCGCGTTTCATAGTCCATGATACGTGGTCCACGGTACGGGGTTCACGATTCGCGTTTGCGCCCCCAACCGGAGTCGAACCGGTGTTTACGCCTTGAAAGAGCGCTGTCCTAACCGCTAGACGATGGGGGCGGGTATCTGTCCTAATCGAGCTACCATTGTAATATACTTAATTTAATTGTAAATTCCAATTCTATGAGATGGAATCGCGTTTTTGAGGCTATTCCGGCCTCATTCTCTCTGACTACGATACTAGCTTTTATATCCGCTTCTATCTTTTTGCCGTTTTACACTGCGATTTTTGTGATACTTTTCGACACCTACTGGCTCTTAAAAACCATATACTTTTACTTTCATTTACAGACTACCGAGAGGGAACTGCAGAGGAACTTGAAAATCGACTGGATGAAAAAGCTTGAGGAGGACTCTAAAACTTCTCATTTATGGGGGAGCGTGTACCATCTTGTTATTCTTCCTATGTATAAGGAACCGCTTCCCGTGGTTAAGGAAAGTTTTGACGGACTTCTTAAGACGAGTTTTCCCAAGAAAAAGATGATAGTTGTTTTAGCGCAGGAGGAACGCGCGGGAGAAAAAGCGGCCGAGATCGGAAGAGAGATAGAAAAAATCTACGGGAAAAGCTTTTTCAAGTTCCTTGTAACTTCCCATCCGGCGGATATCCCCGGAGAGATTCCCGGAAAGGGATCTAACGAAACCTGGGCGGCCAGGGAGGCTAAGGAGAAGATAATTGATCCGTTGAGCATCGATTATGAGAAGGTAATGGTTTCGGTTTTTGATGTTGATACCCAGGTCTCCCCGGAGTATTTCGCGATTCTTACATACGCGTTTTTAACGTCCCCTCATCCGCAGAGATCGAGTTACCAGCCGATCCCGTTTTTCAATAATAATATTTTTGATTCTCCGGCGCTGGCAAGAGTGATGGCGTACTCCACCACTTTCTGGGGAATGATGGAACAGTCGAGACCCGAGCACCTGGTTACGTTTTCTTCCCACTCCACCCCGTTTAAGCCCTTGGCGGAGATGGGCTTTTGGGATACTAATGTGGTTTCCGAGGATTCGCATATCTTCTGGCAGCTTCTTACGCATTACCACGGTGATTGGCGGGTCGTTCCCTTGAAGTATCCGGTATCGATGGATGTTAACGTCGGTTCGAACTTCCGGCAGACGATCGGAAACCTTTACAAACAGCAAAGGCGCTGGGCCTGGGGAGTGGAGAATTTTCCGTATATAGTAACGAGATTTTTTTTCAACAAGAGCGTCATACCGTTAAGGAGCAAGCTTTACCGCGCCTACAGCGAGTTTAGCGGGACCTACTCATGGGCGATAAGCGCGATAATAGTTTCCCTGGGGTGGTTGCCCGTAGCCTTGGGGGGAAAGACGTTTAACAATACCGTTTTGTCTTACAACTTGCCGCACATCACGACCTATCTTATGTGGGTAGGATCTTTCGGAATAATAATGTCGGGAGTGATTACTTTCTCTCTTTTACCTCCCAAGCCGGAATGGTTTAAGGCCCGCCATTATGTTTTTTACTTCGCTCAATGGTTTCTTATGCCGGTCAGCATGATCGTTCTAGGCGCTGCGCCGGCAATAGAGGCGCAAATCCGCCTTATGCTTGGGGGAAGGTTTCGTCTGGGCTTTTGGGTTACGCCGAAGAGCCGAAAAGAGAAGGTTGGGGTCTCCTGAGCCGCGCCGCGTTTTTTGAGCTATAATAAATGTAATGGAGATTGTGCTGGGGCTGCTTTTGGGGCTAGTCGCCGCCGCTATCGTTTACGCGGTGTTTTTCCGGCGCAAGGAGCCGCAGGACGGATCTTTGCTTTTAATCCAAAATCAGATAAACGAGATTAACCGGATGATAGACAGCCGCCTCGGCGATTTTTCCAAGTTTTCCCAAACGCAGATTGGGGAGAATTCGAAAATCGTGCGCGAGGTTACCGAAAAACTTACCAAGCTCGATGAAACCAACAAGCAGGTTGTTAATTTCGCCGATCAGTTGCGCGGACTGCAGGATATTTTAAAAAATCCGAAACAACGCGGGGTGCTCGGAGAGTATTATCTTGAAACCGTTTTGGGTAATGTTTTATCGCCGAAGAGTTTTGAGATACAGCACAAGTTCAGCAACGGGGAGATCGTGGACGCGGTTATTTTTTACGGCGACAAGATCATCCCGGTAGATTCCAAGTTTAGTTTGGAGAACTATAATCGTCTTATCGAGGCTAAGACGCCGGAGGAGAGGAAAAAAATGGAGGATCTGCTGCGTGCTGATTTAAAAGGCCGTATTGACGAAACCGCCAAATATGTGCGTCCGGCAGAGGGAACGATTGAATTCGCCTTTATGTTTATTCCCTCCGAGGCTCTCTACTACGACCTGCTGATAAATAAAGTGGGATCGATTACGGCTAGAGATTTAGTTGAGTACGCGGTGTATGAGAAGAGAGTTATTATAGTTTCCCCGACCTCGCTCCTCGCGTACCTGCAGACCGTTATTCAGGGATTAAGGCAGATAGAGTTCAACAAGTCCGCGGAGTCGATAAGGAAAAATGTTATCGAACTTGGCCGGCGTTTAACAGAGTATGAGAAATATATAAGAGACGTCGGCACGCACCTTGGACAGACGGTTGGTTCGTATAACAAGGGGTACGCGAAGCTGAAGATGATAGACAAGGACGTGGTCAAGATTGGCGGGGAGAGTATGAAGATGGAACCGCCGGTTTTAGAGGCCCCGCACGAGGAGGCGGATGATCTATGATTAGCAAATAAAGGAGCTAGCAAACAGTCCTTAAGCGTGAATCTTGGAATATGGGATCTTGGAGCTTGAAAATGTGGCCTGCGATTTATGATTCAAGTCTTGACAAGAGTACCCTTTCTTACGTAAATAATAGACGATGATAAAACTAAAACCGCTTTCGAATCATATCTTCCTTGAGCCGTTGGAAAACGAGAAGACGACCAAGTCGGGAATAGTCATTCCGGACACCGCCCAAGAAGAAAGGCCGATGAAGGGGAAGGTTTTGGCGACCGGACCGGGGAAGATGAACGAGAAAGGAGAAAGGGTTCCGATGTCCGTGAAAGTCGGGGACACGGTACTGTTCAAGAAGTACGGACCGGATGAGATAGAGATGGACGGAAAAAAATATCTGGTCGGGGACGAGGACGATGTCCTGGGAATTATCGAGGAGTAGTCGCGAAACTATTACTATAAAAATATGGCAAAGCAAATTTTATTTGATGAAAAGGCGAGAGCGGCCCTAAAGAGAGGGGTGGATAAGTTGGCCGACGCGGTCAAGGTTACTCTTGGTCCTAAGGGAAGAGCCGTGGTGCTCGGAAAAAGCTACGGCTCGCCGATGGTGACGCATGACGGCGTTACTATCGCCAAGGAGATCGAGCTTGAGGACAAGATAGAAAATATCGGCGCTTCTCTTGTTAAAGAAGTCGCTTCGAAGACTGGAGATGTCGCCGGAGACGGCACCACGACCGCGACGCTTCTGGCGCAGGTGCTTGTGAACGAAGGATTAAAAAACGTTGCCGCCGGAGCGGACACAGTGGCTATTTATGAGGGAATACAGAAAGCCAAGGAGGCGGTAGTTAAATCTCTTAAAGATCTCTCGAGAAAGATAAATAACAAAGAGGAGATAGCGCAGGTGGCCTCGAATTCGGCTCGCGATTTGGAGGTTGGGCAGATGATCGCCGACATTATAGATAAGGTAGGCAAGGATGTGGTGATAACCGTTGAGGAATCGCAAACCCTCGGGCTCTCCAAAGAAATGGTGGAGGGAATGCAGTTCGACAGGGGATACGTCTCGGCTTACATGGTAACTAACAGTGAGAAAATGGAAGCGGTAATGGAGAATCCGTACGTTTTGGTGACCGACCAGAAGATTTCCGCCATATCCGATCTTCTTCCGCTCCTCGAGAAGATAATACAGGGCGGCAAGAAGGAGCTGTTTATAGTCGCCGATGACATTGAGGGCGAGGCGCTCGCGACTTTGGTTGTAAACAAACTCCGCGGCATTTTCAGCGTTTTGGCGGTGAAGGCTCCTGGGTTCGGCGACAGAAAGAAAGAAATGCTTGAGGATATCGCCGCGGTTACCGGCGCGGAACTTATTTCCGAGGAGGTAGGGAAGAAACTTTCGAACACCGATATTACCGCGCTTGGACAGGCGCATCGCGTCGTATCCAACAAGGACAACACTATTATAGTGGGCGGAAAAGGAGATAAGAGCGCTATAGAAAAAAGGATCGCCCAGATTAAGGCCCAGTTAGAAAAAACCGACTCTGAGTATGACAGGGAGAAAATGCAGGAGAGGTTGGGCAAACTTTCGGGAGGAGTGGCGGTAATAAAAGTCGGAGCGGCCACCGAGGTTGAGCAGAAGGAAAGACAGCACAGGATCGAGGACGCGATACAGGCGACGAAGGCCGCTATCGAGGAGGGAATAGTCCCTGGGGGCGGCGTGGCTCTGGTGCGCGCTTCAACTTCTTTGGATAAGGAGATAGATCCGGCTAAGCCGGAGAGTATAGGAATGAAAATAGTGCGCGACAGCTTGTACGCTCCCGTTCAGCAGATCGCAAAGAATGCCGGATACGATGGAGCGGTTGTTCTGCATAAGGTTAAGGAGGGGGAGAAGGATTATGGATTTAATGCCCTGACCGGCAAGTATGAGGGATTGATACAGGCGGGAGTGATAGATCCGACGAAGGTTACCCGGATCGCTTTGGAGAACGCGATCTCCGTCGCTTCGATGTTGCTTATAACCGAGGCGGTTGTCGCGGATATTCCGGAGAAGAAGGAGAAGGATGTCCACAGCCACGGCGAGTACGGCGAGATGGGGGAGTACTAGTCGTGGACCGCGAATCGTAAAACGCGATTCACGATTCAAGACGTAAGGTTCTTCTTATTTGAGTTAAATAGAAAATCTAGTACCATTACTATAATGATCTATTTAATAATAATTATAGCCTTATTGCTTATCTGGGCCGTCTACAGTTA
>JACWAO010000029.1 GCA_014874305.1 Candidatus Colwelliibacteriota bacterium
ATCTAAAAAGCACGATCAGAAACCGAAAATTTTCAATTTTAGATTTAAGATTTTTCTTTCACGATTCAAGTGATTCAATCCGCTCCTACCTCAACCTCCGCTAACTCCTCCTCTGGTATAGGAACATTAATTCCAACGCCTATATCCATCTGTTTAAGGTTGATCGCTCTGGTATGGGCGGTATGCATCCACTCCACGTTCCTGTGCGTAAATAAGGCCAGCCAGGCAAGCGGTATCCAGCTATACTGATAGATAGGGAACAGTAAGATGTATTTAAGCGTCAATTTCGAGCCGCCATCCATTAAAGTAGCGGCTACCGGCATAACGAACGAGAAGACGGCGTACTGCACAGTCCACAATGCTTCCCAATAAGTGCTGAAAAGCATCTTGCCCAGGAACGGATCAAAGGCGTACTGGCGCAGGCTGGTTAAGAAAACAACCGACATAAGAGTGGCGGTCACTAGATATACCGGCATTAAAAGCTGGACTATGCTCTCCAAAGCGACAAAATCGGCTTTACTTACCCCTCTCCATAAAAGTTCCGGGAAGTACCTGAAGGCAACCACGAATTGCCCCCTAACCCACCTCAACCTCTGCCTCCACGTCTGCCCGAAAGCCAGCGGCTTCTCGTCATATACTATGGCATCGTGAACCCAATCTGTTTTCACCCCGTGGATCAAGGCTTTAATAGTAAACTCCCAATCCTCGGTAAGACTCGTCGCTCCCCATCCGATTTTTTCAAGAATATCCGAGGAGATACACATTCCGGTTCCTCCTAGAGCCGCCGAAAACCCTAGATTGTTTTTCGCGTAATAAAAGAATCTGTTTGAGACCCAAACCGACATCGCGTAAATCGCGGTTACCCAGGTGTCATTCGGATTTTTAACGTCCATCCTCCCCTGCAGTATCTTCTTACCCTTCAAAAGTTCAGCATTCATTATTTTCAAGAAGTCTGACTTTATAAGGTTGTCCGCATCGACGACAACGGCGGCGCTGTATTCACGTCGTCTAAAAACCTCCTGGAATCCGTAATCTAGGGCATACCCCTTGCCCTTAAGTTCGGAATTACTGCGTTTTATGACGTTTGCTCCTTTAGAGAGAGACAGCTTTACGGTTCCGTCATCGCAATTGTCCGCTATTACATAAACGTCGAAAAGTTCCCTTGGATAATCCAAGTTAAAACACGAGTCTAGAAGCGGCCCGACAACTTTTTCCTCGTTATGGGCCGGTATGAAGATCGCGAAAGTGGATTTCGGTTTGGTTTCTTTCCGCTTCCCGACTTTTTTTAAACCTCCTAACGGTATTATAAGAGCGTAAAGAGTAAAAAATACCAAAAGCCATTCGATTACATCTATTATCGGATAAACAAAATAAGTTATCATTGTTTCCTTGCTTAAGAATATAATCCTAAGAGAGCTAAAAACGGATTACCATAATATTACAACAGGACACACCCTGAGTCCCATAGCAAAAAACACCCGCCGGTGTCTTTTGCTACCTATTAATTCTACTTCTACCTCACTTTTACTTCTTTGTCGAGGTGGCCGATGTTCCAGACGAGGGCACGATGTAATAATACGCCGGTGCATATCCCCACATCATGCGCCCGTACTGCATTCCGTATCCTCCGTAATTCGCTTCGACATACCCCTTAATCTCTCCTATCTTCACCCCGCACCAAAACGTAATGGTCAGTATTATCGCCGCCAATAGCGCCCGCCAAAGCCAGTGACCCCCAGCCCAATGATGGTATCCGCCGCAGGTAAAACATCGTCCACAGCACTTCTCGCACTTGCATCCTTCCGGATGAAAATTCCTGGTATCTCCTTCCATTAAAACTCTTCTACTTTTAAGTTGCGACCTTGTTTAATTTATTCCTGGTAATTATACCAAAACCAGCCCGAGTTGGAAAATTAGCTACCCAAGAGCGCCTCAAGTATTCAAAATAAATCCATTAGGAACTATTATTACCTTATGGCAGTAGTTAATCCCAACCCAGCTCAGCCTTCTAAACCAGAGGCCATAGCCCCGGTTTTAAAAACCGTTTCGTCTTCCGAAGGAGTCTGTCCGGTTTGCCACCAGCCGGTTTCTCCCGAGGCATACTTCTGTCCCAACTGCGGACACCCCTTAAAATCCAAGCCACCGGAAATATTCGAACGGCTTATAGTTTATGCCGTCAGCATCCTCCTCCCCCCGTTCGGTCTGGGATACGCGTGGAAATACCTCAAAGCCGGAGACAAAGCCTCAAGAGCCATAGGCATAATGGCCATAGTTTTAACGACAATCTCCATTATCGGATCTATATTCGCGTGGCAGTTCTGGATACAGCCCTTAATCACCAACTACGCTAACCAACAGAACCAACAATTAAACCAGCAACTTAATCAGTTTGGATTATAGTTACGCTTTAGAGGCTCTCTCTCGATACGCGCAGTACTCGCATTCCGCCGCCGCCTCGGGAATCGCTTCGCCTAGAAGGGTGTCTTTAATATTTTTAAGCGTCCCCTGTATCCAGTCCGTACTGCCGGAGTAAGGAATAACTTCTATATCGAACTCCAACTTTCCGTCAAAGGCTTCCTTGTCCGCCCTCCCGTTGCAGTAAACAAAATAGGCCACATTCGAAACCTCAAAGCCGTTCTGTTTGAAAAGCCACTGGTAAATCTCAACCTGCCGTTTATACCCTTTTTGATACTCCCCTTCTATGCTCACCCGGCCGTTTTTCGACGTAGCCTTATAATCCACAACATGCAGTTCGCCGTTCTTGTTTATCCAGACGTCATCAACTCCCCCTCTTATAAGAAGATTAGTGTCCTCGTCGAGATATCTGACTCCCCCGGTAAGCGAATTCCTCCATTCATCTAGCGCCTCATGCTTGTACGGTACGGCATCGATTCCGTAAGCCTTCATTAAAGGATGGGTCGAGCCTTGAGCCCTGTGCAGATCAAACTCTTTCTTGAGCAAGGTATCGACCGCGTTATTAAGAGAAAATCCCGGAAGAGACGGACGGCTGACTCCGAGTCTTCTATCCAGATAGAAACATCTCGGGCATTGCACAAACAAATCTATCTTAGTGCGGCTTAGAACCATGGGCTCTGCGGATTCCGGATTAAACAACCCCCTATGTTTAAAGCTCATTTGGCAATGATACCTTTGCCGCTCTTGAGGCGCAACTATTTTACATTTTTGTTTAGCCGCCTTTTTTAATTTTTACCGGCTTTAGCCTAGAACCCATCTCAAAAGTAGGCATTTGAAATAAAATAAGGTAGTTTCGAGCGAAAAGCGCTCAGCCCGACGAAGTAGTACTTGATAAGAGTACTTTGAGGAGGGATGGGCGGCTTGCAGACGAAAATAACCATTTTAGGCAATTTGACTACTTTTGAGATGGGTTCTAGTATCGTCCGCAGAGTCAGGAAGGAGAAGAAAGCAGTGAAAGCATTCCTGTTTCTGTACCCTATCAAAGTATATGTACACGCCGTCGTTTACCCCGCGTTAACGCCGGAATCAAAACAGTTTCTGACAAAGGTCATGCACCGGAGGTACCGAGCGAATGGATTCCGCGTATATTGGTTAGCGTTCTCAAAAGATCAAAATCGGGACGTCCCGGACAGAAAGCAGATAGAGGATGGGTTATTCAGCGTTGAGCCCGAAGATCAAGTGCTCAATGCTGGTATAACTCTCGCGGAGTTGATAAACGGGCAGTACGCCGATCCGCGCCACATCGGGAACCAACTTAGCGACAACACAACGAAGATCGTAATAGGCGGATTTCACCAATGGGATTGCGTAGATAAAATGGCCGCTTATTTCTGGAGTGCCGGATTAGAGACGATCGTCGACGAGGACCTGACCGATGTCGGGCTGGGTCGATTCTTGTCTATCGGTAGAAACAAGTCTTCTTGTCGCCTCCTGTCGCCCAACGAACTGATGGAATTCGAATTGGACCGACAAGAAACGGAC
>JACWAO010000030.1 GCA_014874305.1 Candidatus Colwelliibacteriota bacterium
CATGTAAGCTACTCTTCTTTAAATGTTAATGCGGCACGGAATGAGATAAACATAGGCGGAACGGCCGCGTCTTATGCCGTTCTTGCTTCCCAACTGCAGATTTACGAGAACTCGCCCGAGATAACGCGCGTAATTCTTCAAAGTTCGGCGTCTAACGGAAGCTCGGTTACTTTCGAGGTCAGTCTTTTGGTGAAGCCCGATATATTCGCTTATAGCCAGGCGTCCAGCACCACGACCCCTTCCGCGCCAGCGCAAGGCGCCGCAACCACAACCGCGACTACAACAAAGCCATGAGTTCCTCAACTAAAAGATTCTATAGTCTTCTTTTAAGCCTTGCCATGCTTTTGGGCGCGGTTTTCATCTATTCTTCGTACATCGTGCCGGCTTTTAAGGGAATCGAAACTTTACGCGGGGAGATTGCGGGATACTCCGCCCAGGTTAAACAGCTTTCAACCATCAACCAAAACATTGCCAACTTGTCCAGCGAGTACCAGAATTCCAGCGCGATGCAAAGCACTATTTCCGCGATCCTTCCCACGCAGGAGAACGTTCCGGTGATTATCAACCAGGTTCAGGGTTTGGCCGCGTCAAGTAACGTGAATATTGACTCAATTTCTTTCCAGTACCTGCCGATTAACTATAAACCGCAGGGGTCGATAGTGCAGGGCGTGGGCACGATAGCCATGTCCGTGCAGGGATCGGGAAGCTATTCCTCCGTTAGCGGCTTTCTAAATAATTTGGGCAATAACGTGCGGTTGTTCGATCTTTCTTCGCTGTCGCTTGCGGTTGGCTCGCAACCAGCGGGATCAAAGTCCGCTGTCCAGATTTTGCACTTTAATATGGTAATAAATACTTATTATCAAACGGCGGCGAGCTCTACTTCGCAATCCGGATCGTGATAAATATAATAATAAAATAAATGGCCATAGTAATAGAAGAACAGCAGCAGAAAAACTCCGGTCTTTTGACGGAGGTAATCTTCGGCATCATAATCATCGCCTTAATTATCGCTGTTTATCTGGTGTTTTTCTCGCCCGCTCCTTTAGTTGAAAAAGCCCTGCCCCCGAACATTTCCGAGATCCAAAATGTGAGTTTGGACATTTCGCCGCTAAACAACTATAGCGTTTATGAGATGATTACCGCCACGAGCGGGATAGGGGCCCCGAACGCCACCACCACCGGTCGACAAAATCCTTTCCAGCCCTTTTAGTTATTAAATCCGCAGAAAATGGACAATAGAGTTTTAGCAAGTGCCTTGGTCAAGAACGGACTTTTTTCCGAGGAGCTCTCGAGACAGCTCCTCACCGAGGCGGAGGACAGCCGCGAGCCTTTGGAGCAGGTCGTTTACCTCCGCCACATCTTAAACGAGGAGGATGTGGCTAAAACGAAAAGTTCCGTTTTGGGAGTTCCTTATAAAAAAATCGATCCGACTTCCATCTCAGCGGATGTGTTAAAGATTATTCCGGAGGAGACGGCGAACTCCTACAAGCTCATACCCCTTAGCCTGAGTAATCAGATGCTCGTGGTTGGGATGATAAATCCGGATGACACCAAAGCGCAGGAGGCTCTGCGTTTCATAGCGAAACAAAACGGCTATAACCTTGGGGTTTATCTCATAACTCCTACGGATTTAGAGATGGCTCTCCGCCGTTATTCTCCGTACCAAACCGTGATACAGGAAGCCGTTGCTCTTCTTAATATAAAGCCGGGAAGTAATTTAAACGTTACTCAGCGCGCGATAAACCTGGAAGAGCAGGTTGTCGGCAGTAAGGAGGCCCCAATAATCAGAATCGTTTCATCCACCCTTAAGGAAGCGGTAGAGAAAGGGGCGTCAGATATACACATCGAACCGCAAAAAGACAGATTAAGAATACGCTTCCGGCTGGACGGAGACCTTCAGGAAGCCGCGAATCTGCCTCTGGAGCTGAGCCAGCCCGTGATATCAAGGCTCAAGATTATGGCTGAGCTGAAGATAGATGAGAACCGTATTCCTCAGGACGGGAGGTTCAGGACGGTCATATTCGGCCGCGACATCGATTATCGCGTCTCAACCTTTCCGACTCCGATCGGGGAGAAGATGGCCATAAGAGTTCTCGATCCGACTCTTGGATTAAAGAGCGTGGATAATCTGGGGCTTGTCGGGCATAACGCCGATCTTGTTAAAGAGGGGATAAACAAACCTTTTGGCATGGTTCTCATAACCGGTCCTACCGGCAGTGGAAAGACGACGACTCTTTACGCTCTTCTCCAGACCTTGAATAAGGAGGACGTGAATATTTTAAGCATGGAGGACCCGGTGGAGTATTTTGTCGATGGCATCAACCAGTCCCAAATCAGACCGGAGATAGGGTATACGTTTGCCGCTGGATTGAGACAGGCGGTGCGTCAGGACCCGGATATAATCATGGTCGGCGAGATCAGGGACAGGGAGACGGCGGATCTGGCTGTGCAGGCGGCCCTCACGGGACACGTCGTTTTATCCACCCTGCATACCAATGACGCGGTCGGCGTTATTCCCAGGCTTATAGACATGGGTATAGAACCGTTTCTCCTGCCGTCATCTCTGAACCTAATGGTTGCCCAGAGGTTGGTAAGAAGGCTTTGCGAGCAGTGCAAACAGCCGTATGATGCCGCGGAAAACATCAATGCGCTCATATCAAAAGAGTTGGGGAAGCTTCCAAAGGAGGAGGTTTCGAAGTTTGAACAGTCTATTCCAGGACTAAGGGTGGAGGACGGCCGTTTCAAGTTTTATCATGCCAATGGCTGTCCTGCTTGTAAGGGAAAGGGGACCATGGGAAGAGTGGCTCTCTTCGAAGTTTTAAAAATTACCAGGGAGTTGGAGGAGATTATCAATGCCGCCGCCGGAGACGAGGCGAAGGTACGGAACGAAGCGAGAAGGCAGGGGATGATCAGCCTGCGGCAGGACGGCATTTTCAAGGCCCTGCTGGGGATGGTCTCGATAGAGGAGGTGGTCAAGGAGACGGTAGAGACGTAGGTCGTGAATCATAAACCGTGAACCGCACATCGCATTCCGCGGTTCACGTTTTGCGGTTCGCGTTTCTATCCACTAGCCACTGGCCGATAAACCCTATACAATTAAGACGTAAATGGATTACGCCCAAAAACTAAACGATTTGCTTTTAACGACAGCGAGACAGAATGCCTCCGACCTGCACATAGCAGTCGGAAGAAGGCCGACTCTGCGTGTTGACGGGATACTGGTCGGATTGCAGAACGAGCCGATCCTTACGCCGGAAGATACCCAGGGGCTGGTTATGTCGATGCTTAGCCAGGAGCAGAAGGACAAGCTTTTGAGATACGGAGACTTGGATTTTTCCTATGCTTTCGAGGATAAGGCGCGTTTCAGGGTTAACGTGTTTTTCCAGAGAGGGTTTATGGCCGCCGCCTTGAGGCTTATTCCGGCCGTTATTAAAACAGCCGAGGAACTGCGTCTGCCTCCGGTAGTCCATGATTTCGCCAAACTCAATCAGGGATTTGTCCTGGTCGTGGGGCCGGCGGGACAGGGAAAATCCACGACGCTCGCGGCGATACTTGACGAGGTAAATCATTCGAGGATGGAGCATATAATTACCGTGGAAGATCCGATAGAGTACCTGTTCGTCCAGGACCGAAGCATAGTTTCCCAAAGAGAGATATCGACCGACAGCCCCAGTTTCCACCGCGCGTTAAGATCGCTTCTTCGTCAGGACCCGGATGTGGTGATGATAGGGGAGATGCGCGACAGGGAATCAATCGCCACGGCGATGACCGCCGCCGAAACGGGGCATTTGGTTTTCTCGACCCTGCACACTAACTCCGCCTCGCAGACGATAGACAGGATAATAGATTCGTTTCCGGTTGATCAGCAGAGCCAGATTACTTCCCAACTCGCCGCGACTCTTGTAGGCATAGTGTCCGAGAGGCTGGTGCCGAGAATAGACGGCGGAAGAACGCCAGCGGCAGAGATCATGCTTATGAATTCCGCCATAAGGAATCTTATTCGGGAGAGAAAGGTCTATCAGATAGATCTGGTAATAGAAACCAGTTTGCAGGAGGGGATGATTACCATGAACAGGTCTTTGGCGGAACTCGTCAAGAACAAAGAGGTGTCCTTAGAGAACGCCGAGACGTACTCGTTAAATCCGAGCGAACTTAGAGTTCTACTGGAGAAAATTTAGAATTTTAGTGTTTTATGAAATTCAGATATCAAGCCAGGACCCAGAGCGGGGAACTGCAGGTCGGCTTCGTGGAAGCGCCTAACAAGAAAACCGCGATCGGGATCCTCACGAGCCACAATCTTTTCATATTGAGCATAACGGATACCGAAAGAAAAGGGTTGGATAACCAGCTTTATTTGCTGGTTAACCATGTAAAGGGAAAGGACCTGATGGTTTTTACAAGGCAGTTTGCGACTCTGCTTGAGGCAAAAGTGCCTTTGGGAGACGCCTTAAGGACGCTTATAAGACAGACGAGAAACCCAGTGCTCCAGGAGGCGATAATAAATGTTGGGGAGGATGTCTCCTCTGGCCTCTCCTTATCCCAGGCGATGGGGAAGCAGTCCGCCGTCTTCTCGGAATTTTACGTCAATATGCTCCAGTCCGGAGAGGTTACCGGAAGAGTTGAGGAGGTGATGGGATTTCTCGCGGATTACATAGAAAGGAACGTCAGTCTGGCCGGACGCGTAAGAAACGCGCTCATTTATCCGTTTATAATGGTTATCTTGTTTATCGTGGTCGGCGTAATTATGGGGACGATTGTTCTGCCTCAGCTCGGATCGGCGTTCGAGCAGGTGGGAGCGCAGTTGCCATTTATAACGCAGTGGCTTATCGTCGGCGGAAAGTTTACGGCTAATTGGTGGTGGATAATACTAATGGCCCTTTCTGTTTTTATCATCTCTATTTTGGATTATCTGAGGACTCCCGAGGGGCGTACGGTTTATGACGAGTTCGTACTCCGCATACCGGTTTTTAACACGCTTCTTAAAGAAATGTACGTGTCGCGCTTTGCCGAATCGTTGGCGGTTCTTATACGCGGAGGAGTTCCGATCGCCCAGGCAATGGAGGTCACGAGCCGGACGATAGGAAGCAGGGTGTACGAGGAGATACTTAGAAAGGCGGCGGATAGTCTGCGGAAAGGAGAACTGCTTTCTCAGGCGCTGTTTAGGGAGTACGAGTATTTTCCCCAGCTTGTTGGGCAGATGGTGGCGGTTGGGGAGTCGACGGGGAAACTCGAGGACATGCTTCTTAGAGTATCCTCGTTTTATTCGCGCGAAGTGGATGACGCGGTCGACAACCTGGTTGAGGCGATCCAGCCTATTATGATGATAGTGATAGGAGGGCTGGTTGGTCTGCTTTTCGCCTCAATTCTTATACCGATCTACTCCCTGGTTTCGGTAATAGGCCAGCAGTAGTTATTAACAGTTGTTTATCTCTCTCTTGGTGCTAGAATTAAAAAAACTAATAATCTTATGAAAGATAAAATTCACAACGATAAAGAGAAAGAGAGCCGAGGGGGCTTTACGCTTATAGAAATGATGATAGTTATAGCTATCATAGGCATCCTGGCGACACTTGTTATACGCTCCTTTGTCTTTATTTCAAACGCCAGAGATTCCAAGAGAATATCGGATGTCCGCACTGTACAAAACTATCTTGAGCTGTATTACAACGCTGTCGGAAACTATCCTAACGACACTACGTGGTCTACTTTAACAAGTGACGTGCATACCGTACTGCCCAATGTTAATCTTCCTCAACCTGTAAATACAAACTATCCTTATTGTTATTCGCCGCTTACGGGGGGTAGCGGTAATTCGAGTCAGCCTCTTTCTTACGTTGTCGGAGCCCAGCTTGAAAACAGCAACGCTGCGGATACTGATACAGCGGATAAGTGCGGCGGTGTTCAGTGTGGAAATAATCAGGGTGCTAGTGGTAAGTATATTTATTGCACTACCCCTCAATAAAAATTAACTGAATTATCGTGCCTGCTTGGATTTATCTTTTTTTATTCCTTTTTGGGGCCGCCATCGGCAGCTTCTTGAATGTTGTAATCTTGAGGTATAAGCCGGAGGGACGTATTCTAAGGAGCGTCGGCGGGCGCTCTCATTGTCCTCACTGCAACCGGACTTTAAGATGGTACGAGCTAGTACCTCTCTTAAGCTTTGCTTTTCAAAGAGGAAGGTGCAGGAGCTGTTACGCGCGGCTTACGTGGCAGTATCCGCTAGTGGAATTCTTAAGCGGCGCGGTGCTGGTTCTTGTTCCTTGGATGACCGTAAAAACCAACCCGGGAATACTGTTGTATCTTTTCGGTTCTCTTTCTAGGTTCTCGGTAATCAGTCACGCGCTTTACGCGAGTCTCCATACCGCGGCTTTAGGAAACGCGCTCCTTGCCGTTCTGTGGATCGTCGCTTTTCTTACGCTTATCGTCATAGCCGCCATAGATTTACGGCTAAAGATAATACCGGACGAGATGAACTTGTTTTTAGCGGCTTTGGGAATAGGCGCTGTGCTTATAAAATACTTTTTCCATATTTTCGCGTTTAGCGGAGGAAAAGCCGTCGGATCGTTCTTGGGGCCGTATGCCACGATGTTCGGGTTCACCGGAGATGTCTGGATTAACGCGCTTATTGGAACGGCCTTTGTCGTCTTGCTCTTAGCTCTGCTTCATTTCGGAAGCCGCGGGCGGGCTATGGGTTTCGGGGATGTTAAGTTCGCTATTGGCTTCGGACTTTTAATGGGATGGCCGGATGCCGGAGTCGCTCTAATGCTGGCGTTTATCGTAGGGTCTATAATCAGCTTGTTCCTTCTCGCTATAGGCAAGGGAAGGATGAAAAGCAAGTTGCCGTTCGCTCCTTTTATAGTTGCGGGTATTACTTTAGTTTACTTTTTCGGCTACGATATTATAAATGGCTATTTTAGGCTCTTCGGCTTGCATATCTAGATTTAAGACCTTTATAAAGAGGATCGTCGGCTTAGAAAAAAGGGGGTTTAACGGGCGGACATCCGGATTTACGTTAATAGAACTTCTGGTGTCGATAGCTATAATATCAATAATGCTCTCGATCACCGTCGTTTCCGCCCCCGCTAACCGCAGAGAGTTTCTCTTATCCACCAGTCAGGAGCAGTTGCGGACCCTTATCGTGAGGTCCAGGGCCCTGTCCATAAACAGCGTTGTTACCGGCGGGCAGGTTCTGACCGGCGAGCAGTGCGGATACGGAACGCACGTTGATAAAACTCTGGGGACCGCGTTTATCTACTACTCCTGCGGATCAAAGACGTTTGATCCGGCTTCTACCGAGCTAACCGGCACGCTGAATCAGATGTATCTCAATAAATCGCTTAAGTTTTCGGCAAGCGCCAGCGAGGATGTGTTTTTCCTTCCGCCAGACCCGACCGTTTATATAGGGGGAACGACAAGCACAGCATCGACTACCATATTAATAGAGACTGGTAGCGGTGAAGCGAGAGGGGTGGAGGTAAACTCCGCCGGACTTATAGATTTAACGATGTAAGCTATGGATAGTTTGAACGGAAAAAGCAATAAAAGAGACGGCCAGCTTCTTACCGAGGCGATAGTAGCTATGGGAATTTTCGCCATAGCGATAGTCGGGATTATCGGGATAATAGCCCGCGCGGTTCATGAGGGGCGTACGGTCGGAGACCAGTTTATAGCGGCAAATCTTGCCGCCGAAGGACTGGAAGTAACGAAAAACATAATAGACAGCAATGTTATCAATAAAGACGCCTGGAATGCCGGTATAGCTCCCGGGAGTTACCAGGTTAGCTATCTTAGCACCTCTCTTGGTCAGCAGTTACCGGTTAATGCCGGATCATTGTCCAGTGAGTATAATACGCCAGGATTGCGGGATTTATTGTTCAGTACAAGTACGCACGTTTATGGCTACGCGTCCGGCAGTCCCACGACGTTTAAGAGGTTTGTTGCCGTGAGTAACGTTAATAATAATCCGTATCAGATAAGGGTGATTTCCACGGTTCTCTGGATAACAACTTCTAGAAGCGGGAACGTCGGCAGTGTAACCGTCGCGACAGATTTCTTAAACTGGAGATGATGAAAAAATTTTTAAAATTAAATATATCTTCCCGTGTTAATACCAGTAAAACAGAGAAGAGACCTGTCCCGAGCAACATCGAAGGGGCTTGCTCTGAGCGAGCAAAGCGAGTCGAAGGGTTCACCCTCGTGGAGATGGTGGTCGCTATGACGCTGTTTGTCGCGGTTGTTGTTACCGTGATGAGTTTGTTTTTAAGATCGGTACAGGCCGAAAGAGGAATAGCTGGTAAAGGTTCGACTATAGGCAGTGTCTCGCTGGCGATAGAGGAGGTAGCCCGCGAGATGAGGACGGCAAACGGGTTTATTCTTGATGGAACTCAGTTAACAACCTCGACGCAGGAGTGCGGCAAGGTGTATAACTCGATAACATTCACTTACGTAAACGGCTTCGGATCGGACACGACGGTTACATACACTGCATCCTCTCCATCAGGCGGAGGAAACGCGCAGATAATGCAGTCCATAAACAACCAGCCCGCCCTTCCTATGACTCCCGCCGGAACGAACATCTCCAGCCTGCAGTTTATCGTGAGCAATTATTGCGGCGGCAGACAACTTCCTCCGCGAATCACGATAGCGGCCGAGGGGGAGAATCCGGCAAACGCGGAGACGGGCTTCGTGGCCCCGTTTGACCTGCAGACAACCGTGAGCCAAAGACTGTATTATTATCATTAATTATGCGCAAAGACTCAGGACAAACGTTACTGCTTACGGTGCTTATAATAGCCGGCGTGATTATGATGGTCGCTTCTATCTCCGGCCTTATAATGTCCTACGCGATAAGGCAGGTGACAAACGCTCAGGCCTCGACGCAGGCGATTTTTGCCGCGGACGCGGGAATAGAGTGCGTGCTTTATTATCATTTCTGCAACAACAGCGTGGGGGGAAGCAGTTGTCCGGCGGTGGACTGCAGTAATCCGGTTATCTCTAATCCATGGAATCCGACCTGCGGGCCGGACTCGCCGGTTTATAACTCGACTGGAGCTCCTTACTCATATACCGTGCAGTGTGCAAACTCTTCTTCTAATTACCAGACGTGGGTTTCCGTTGGCCAGGATTCGGCTAAAACCACGGCCAGGTCTTTGCAAATCACCATTACTCAGAAGTTTTAATGGATATGGAAAAGAGAGAGGCAAAAGAAAGAATCAGTAAGCTCAGGGAGGAGATAAACAAGTACAGGTACGCTTATCACGTCC
>JACWAO010000031.1 GCA_014874305.1 Candidatus Colwelliibacteriota bacterium
ATTTCCAGTAAAAATAACCGCCAATAGCGATAATAATAATCAGCGCCGAAATCACGATAATTATTATATTCCTTTTATTCATCGGTTATTATTTTTATTATAACAAATAAAAAAGGACGGGGAAAAGATTTAAAAACTCCGGCGCCACGCCGGAGTTTTTAAATCCAAAATCAACCGAAGAATACTTATAATTTTTTCTGTGACTGAAGAATATCGGCTTCTTGCTGGAGCAGGATAACCAATTGCTGCTGCAAAGTCTGGATTTGAGCTTCCAGCTGCTGGATAAGCTGGGCGTTGGCCGCCGTTGGCGTTTGAGCCGCTGAAGGAGTAGAAGGTGAAACTGTTGCTGGTATTTGACCGACGCTTCCGGCCAAAATCTCATTAAGCTTGGCCCGGGTATGAGGTCCTACTTCTCCGTAACCGGCGATAGCGGGTGTTGCTATGCCATATTTTTCCTGGAACCTTTCAACCGCTTTTTGAGTTAGCGGGCCGAAGTATCCCGAAATTATTCCTTCCGGATAAACACTTTTATCTTGAGCCAGTAATTCCTGTAAACTTTTAACGTCGCTATTACTCATTCCAAGAGCCAACCGTTTAGTAATTGAAGTTATCGCCCCGGTTATTGATTTGCCTTGAGAACTTGCCAATCCTTGCAAAACGCCCGTTGCGCTTTGAGCCGAAGCCGAGCCGGAAGCCCCCAACGTAATAGTTGACGAAGCAACCGGCGAAGCCAATCCGGGAGCGTTATAGAATTTTACGTAAATCGTTTTCAATCCGTTGCCGCTTGATAGCGTATAAGTTTCCGAAGTTGAATAAGTAATCTGGCTGGCGCCCGCAAAATTAGGATCTTCGGAAATCGCCATTTTAACCGCGTCGGAACCGCCGTTTAACGTAAGCGTAACTATTGGGCTGTTAGTCACTGAAGCTCCGCCGTTAATGGAAACACTGAAGCCGCCTGCCGGAGCTGTTGGGGCCGCGTAAGTTACGCCACCACCACCTCCCCCTCCGCCGCTGGCCGCGGGAGCCGCCGGCGTAGCAGAAACAGCGCCGCTGGCCGCCGAGTGATTGCTGCCCGTGCTGTCAAAGGCCTCAACCGCGTAAGAATAAGCTGTTCCGTTAGATAATCCGGTATCGGTATAAGAAACCGCGGTAGTCGTGGCAATTCCAACGTTTTGCCTAAAAATCTCATAATAGGCGGCGCCGCTTACCGCAGTCCAGGAAATAGCAACCTGCGCATTGCCCGCCGAAGCCGAAAGTCCGGTCGGCGTCGCCATAGTTCCCGACTGTGAAATCGGAGCGTACGTGGAAAAGTGAGTAGTGGATCCGCTAAACTTGATTGAAGTTAAAGTACCCCAGGTAGCCCCTGCCGGAGTTAATGTAAACGTTGTCGGAACTTGAACCCAAGAATTATTGTTCAGATAACCAATATAAATCTTTTCGGCGTCAGCAAGACTGGAGATTCCTTTAGCCGTTAAATCGCTCTTAGTCAAAACCATTTCAACGGTAGCCGGTTTAATTAAATTATGAATCGGATCGGTTGAACCGGAAACGTAAGACGCGCTTATATCAACGCCCGTCCCGACGACGCTTGCTCCCGTAGTATTAGGAGTGTTCATAGTATTAGTCATTGAAATTTGAACATTGGTGCTGCCGCTTACCATACCTTGAGGCAATGACAACATTGAATTACTGGCTGAAATAGGCAGCGGATTGGACGGCGATACCGATTGAGTTGTTTGAGTCGGCGTGAAGCTTACGGCCGTTAAATTGAGAATAATTCCGCTCGCGCCGGAAGAAACGATCTGCGCCACGCCA
>JACWAO010000032.1 GCA_014874305.1 Candidatus Colwelliibacteriota bacterium
AGCATGGCAAGGCTTAAAAGAAGACTATAGAATGTTTTAGTTGAGGAACTCATGGCTTTGTTGTAGTCGCGGTTGTGGTTGCGGCGCCTTGCGCTGGCGCGGAAGGGGTCGTGGTGCTGGACGCCTGGCTATAAGCGAATATATCGGGCTTCACCGAAAGACTGACCTCAAAAGTAACCGAGCTTCCGTTAGACGCCGAACTTTGAAGAATTACGCGCGTTATCTCGGGTGAGTTCCCGTAAATCTGCAGTTGGGAAGCAAGAACGGCATAAGACGCGGCCGTTCCGCCTATGTTTATCTCATTCCGTGCCGCATTAACATTTAAAGAAGAGTAGCTTACATGCGGATCCGTTAGAGACGCGAGAAGCGAAAGAAAGGCGGTTGGATTTACATGCGTTTTTAAAAGACTCTCTATATTAATTATCTGCGAGTATAAATTAATATAATTCTGACTGCCGGCGGATACGATAGAGTTCTGGTAGTCATTGGCCTGATTTTCAAGCGTATTAAGCTGTCTGTTTAAAAATGGTTTATACCCAAACTCCAGCCCGAGATAGCTTAGAACAACGGCCAGGAAGATTATGAGCATAACGGTAAAGAAACGCCACGGCCACCCTACAGGCAGCCGCTCCCTGGTGAGTTGCGATTGTATGCCGCTTACGTTGTTTGGATATACTGGCATTAACTAATAAATTGTCTTATCCCCAAACCTATGGCTACTGCTAGCGGAGCACCTATTTCAGCTAGTATCGGAGCGGCCGCAGCGGGAAACTCGACTTTTTTCCACGGGTCAGCTTTTACAACCGGCAGTTGTAACTCGGAAGAGGCGTATTTTTCTATACCCAGCAGATTGGCTCCTCCCCCAGAAAGCATAACCCGTTCTATTTTTCCGTGATAATTTTCTTCGTAAATATTTTTCGCTCTTTTTACTTCACTAAGTATAACATCTAGGAACGGCATCATCAAAGTGGATAATCCATACTCCCCTCCCTGCCCGAGCAATCCTTTTTGTTTCTTCAATTCTTCAGCTCTTCTCACGCTGACGCCCAGCCCGCTGGCTACCGCCTGGGTAAGAGAACTCCCGGCGAAATCCGTTTGGGCGTTGTATTTTAAAAGACCGTTTTCAGCCACCATTATTGCCGTGGAACGGGCGCCTATATCAACGAGCAAGGTGCTTGTCGGATCACCAAACGTCAGCGCCCTCGCGAGACTCAGCCCCTCTATTTCAAGCGCTTTTAAGTTTAACCCCGCCGCCTTGAACACCGACCGGTATTTTAGAACAACCTCGTTCGGGACTGAAACTAAAAAAACCTGCTGTTTCTTCACGCCTTTTTCGTCCGTATACTCCCCCACCGGAATCCAGTCTATCGCCACTTCGCTTAATGGCAAAGGCACGATAACCTGCGCCTGATAACGCATTGTTTGCGCGAGTTCCTGCGGAGAAAGCGCGGGGACTTCCACGAGGGAAGTAAAGGCCAAGAACGAGGGTATGGAGGCGACAGCATTTTTCGTTTTTGAGCCCAGCTTCTTAAGCATCGCTCTTAAGAGCTCGGCGGTTTCTTTCTCGAGCATTTTAAGACTGCTGGTCTGAATAGCGGTATTAAGCCGGTCAAGGTGGCTGTAGCTCTCGAGTATCGCGTAGTTATTGAGCCGCGGCGCTCCGGTAAGCGGAGACGCTTCAAGCTCCGCGGCTTTTATGGAGGCGGTCCCTATATCAACGCCTAAAAAATTACTCTCCCCGACAGATCTTAAGAGTTTTTTAACAACTGAAAACTTTTTCTGCTTTAAAAATTCCTTTAACATTATTAAACTTAATTATACTATCATGAATCGTTTACGCATAATACTCGATGGCGTTTTAGACGCGCTATTTCCCCCTCTCTGCGTCTCCTGCCGCGCGCCCCTATCGACTATCGAGGAAAAATCAGATTGTCTCTGCTCCTTGTGCTTATCGTCCGTAACAATACACGGACACTTTTGGAGATATAACGAGAGAAAGTCGGGCATTTTCATACTCGGAGCGGCTATGGCATACGAGTCCGAAACGGCGAAAAGGATAATTCATTCCTTGAAGTACGAAGGTTATTACCTTTTATCAAGGCCTATAGCAAAGTTAATGTCAGAGTATTTGAAATCATCCGGTCTATTGGACGCGATCGGTATCTCCGGTTTC
>JACWAO010000033.1 GCA_014874305.1 Candidatus Colwelliibacteriota bacterium
AATTTGGTTAAGGAGTTTAGGGAGATCGGGTTGAGTGAAGCGAAAGTCGCGGACAAACTCAAAGGAAAGGAGGAACAAGCTCTTATGTCTAAAAGGATAGCGGTTATTTTAAAAGACGTTCCCTTGGATACCGACTTAGAGAGCCTTCGGTTGAAATTAGACAAGAACGCGCTTGGAAAATATTTCGAAGAGCTAGGGTTTTCGAGCTTGTCGTCCCGTCTGCAGACGCTGGATATTGAATCGTGAATCGCATACCGCGAACCGCGAAACGTGGGCCAAAGATCGGGGACTGGGGAACGCGTTTCGCCTCTGGATGTATTTATGGTTAGGTTCTAAACTGACATAAGACCGAATGAATAAGTATATAAAAAACATCTTAAAATATGCCGGATTGCCCGGCATGCGGATCGCTTGGGCGACCATTGCCTTGCTGGGAGTATCGATCGTACTTTCCGCCCTAAACGTATCCGACTGGGGGCTATTTATCGTTCTGCTTTTAATGTGGGTCGCTGTTTTAGGGAACAGCATTTACTCCACCAGGCTTAATATGGAAGTGTCGTCGTCTTCTGAAAAGATGAAGAACGTCATCTCTAATCTTAAAGACGGGGTGGTGTTTTACGACGAAAATTTCAGGATAGGTATTTTTAATCCTGCCTCGGAATCAATCTTTCGCGTGGACAAAAAGGATGTTGTGGGAAAGATATTCGGGCCGGAGCTCGTAACCGAACAAAAATGGAAGCTTCTTGTGCAAACGCTTTTCCCGTCTCTTGCCCCGCTTGTCGTTTGGAAGTCGGAAGCCGGAGTCTATCCTCAGGTTGTGGACGTTTCTTTTACCGATCCGGGGTTGGATTTAAGGGTTACTACGGATAGATTGGCCGACTCTTCCGGGCGGATTATCGGTTTCATAAAGATAATCCATGATCGCACATCGGAGATAAAACTTGCCAAAAGCGAATCAGAATTCGTCACCGTTACCGCCCACCAGCTTCGCACGCCGCTTACCGGAATAAACTGGTCCCTGCAAAGCATAGCTTCCGATCCGGATGCCGGAGAGAACGCGAAAGGCTTAGCCAAAATCGCGATGGAAGCGGCGGAAAAATTGTTAAAAACGGTAGACGATCTGTTAAACGTTTCCAAGATGGAGAGCGGCGCCTTGGGTTATGCCTTCGAGGATGCCAATCTGATCTCTTTTATCAACACGCAGTTAAATAATCTCCTGCCTACCGCCCGGACGTACGGCATTAATCTGTATTTTGACAAGTCTAACGTTGAGTCCCTCCCCGTTCGCATCGACCCCGACAGGCTTGGCCTGGCTCTCGCGAACCTCGTGGACAATGCGATCAAGTACAACAATCCCAACGGCAGTGTTACCGTAAAGGTGGAGAAACAACAAGATAAACCTTACGCCGTTATTACCGTGAGCGATACGGGAATAGGCATTCCTCCTGACGCGTTAAATAAGCTTTTTACCAAGTTTTTCCGCGCGGAGAACGCTATAAGCAAACAAACCGAAGGAACGGGACTAGGGCTCTACATGACGAAGGGTATTATAGAAAGACACGGGGGGCGCATCTGGGCCGACTCGGTTCCGGGGCGCGGAACGAATTTTTACTTTACCATTCCAACCGATTTTAATTTAATTCCTCCCAAAGAAGTAATTAATCTTCTTTAAAATGCCGGAACTTCCGGAGGTTCAGACCATAGCGGACGATCTTTCGCGCTCGATTATAGGGAGAAAAATAATTTCCGTGTGGTCGGATCTGCCGAAAAACAAATTACCCAACCTTGCCGAGATTCGCGGAGCGACAGTAAGAACGATCGATCGAAGGGGGAAAAACATTCTCATTTATCTTTCTAAAAACAAGGATAGCCTGCTTTTACTCGTTCATCCTCGGATGACAGGGCATTTTCTCCTAGGCAGATGGATGATTCCTAAAAGTAAGAACGGGAAAATAAAACCAGCCGCAACCGCCGGTCCGCTTGCCGAGAAAGTTAACTCGTACGTTCATCTGGTTTTTACCTTGAGCGGCGGGGAGATGCTTGGATTGTCGGACGCGCGCAAGTTTTCCAGGAT
>JACWAO010000034.1 GCA_014874305.1 Candidatus Colwelliibacteriota bacterium
CATCCATATATCTATTTCAGCTTTTTCTTTGGTTAATCCGCGCGGCCAAAGACCGTCTATGAGTATTCTCTTGCCGTCTCCCTTTTCCGGTTTTTCGTAAACCCGCTTTAGTTTCAGCATAGATATAATTATAAACCAAAAACGAATTACGTGTTTACCCCGAGTAGCGTCGAAGGGTTCACCCTGAGCCGCGGTCGCCTTCGCTTGCGAGCTTTGGCGTACCAAGGTCGCCTGCGTCCACCTACGCTCTCACGAGCTTCGGCGGACTACGGCGGACCAAGCGAGTCAAGGCGTTTACACTGAGCGAACGAAGTGAATTGGTGCTTGCACTGAGCCGCGTCGAAGTGCGCCCATGAAGGATCGAACTTCAGACCTCTTCGATGTCAACGAAGCGCTCTACCACTGAGCTATGGGCGCTTTACGGACTTCCCATGATCAAATGAGAAACCCTTGTGGGCACACCAGGGATCGAACCTGGGACCTCTGTCTTATCAGGACAGCGTTCTACCACTGAACTATGTGCCCCTAAAATATCTTAATGCTTCAAAACTGAGGCGTTAAGATGTTCGGGCGACCCGGACTGACTTTGTAAACCAGTCGGATCTATAGATTTAAAGACTTGGCGGCTTCTATATTAAAGTTGACCGTTTGTCCGCTTTTGACGCTGGGCGCTAGCGCGTTTAGCAGATTATGGCTTAAAAACTTGATTGTGTAAATAACTACGAAGAGCAGGGCGACAGCCATAACTACCGCCGTAATCAATAGCGTATTTTCCACCTTATTGACTTTGCCCCGTTCCATTGTCATAAAAATAAATTTTTCCGTTTATAACTCCGCCTAATCCGCTCCCTCCCTCGACCAGGCTTATATTATCTATTGTAAGATAATATCCGCCGTTTTCCGTATCCTCGACAAACTTAGCTATGTTATCGTAGCTGCCTTGAACGCTTATTTCAAAATCCACGTAATTCAAGTTGTTTGAGCTTTTTTGTCCTTCGGCGCCGAAACGAAAACCGACGTTAACTCCATCCTTAAGCGCTATGTCGTTTATCGTGTTAGATAATGTATATACATTGGCCTTGGTCGGCAGGGCCGCGGAAAGCTTTGTAAGATACGGCCCCGCCTCTGCGGCCTGGTTCCGTAAATTAGAGATCCGCGCGACATCGGAAGCGATAAGAGCATTCTGCGTTCTTATAGTGTATATCTTATTTGCTTCAGATGAAATTTTGCGTCCGAGGTAGAACAGAAGCACCGCTATAACAGCCAAAGCGGCTCCGGTTATAACGATCTGAGTTGTCAGTTTGCGTTTAAATTCCTTTGACATTACTGTGAATATATAATAACAGACGGCTGTGAAAAATACACGAGCGGACATAATAGACTTGGAAGCAAAAGTAGATTCCGAAGAATATCCCACTCTTCTTAAAGAAATACCAGACCCGCCGGAAGTCCTGTTTATTAAAATCAAAAGAGGGGTATCTTTCAACCCTGGTCGCTCATTGGCAGTCGTCGGGACAAGAAAAGCGACAAGAGCTGGATGCGATCTGGCGTTTAAAACCGCCTTTGAGTTGGGCGCGCGCGGGTTTACCATCGTAAGCGGATTGGCTATGGGGATAGATTCTGCGGCGCATAAAGGAGCCTTATCGGCGCGGGCGAAAACTATAGCCGTTATGGCCGGCGGACTGGATAACGTGTATCCCCCGCAAAATGAAGCTCTGGCGAAGGAGGTTTTGGCCAGCGGTGGGGCTTTGATCTCCGAACATCCGCCCGGCACCCCGCCATACCGCCACCATTTTCTTGCCAGAAACAGGATCATCAGCGGATTATCGATCGCGACTATTGTTGTAGAAGCGCCGAAGGTTTCGGGGGCGATTAACACGGCCCGGCTTGCCGCTGAACAGGGAAGAGAAGCGTTTGTTTTCCCCGGCTCGGCGGATCAGCTGAATTACTCCGGATCGAACAGCCTTATAAGAGACGGGGCGAGATTAGTCTCATCGGCGGAGGATATTATGGATGATTTGGGAGTAGAGTATGAAAAACCGGAAGCCGCCGACAATCCAGAATCGCGGTTTAATAGCGAACCCGAAAGAATCATCTATAAGATATTAAAGGAGGCCGGGGAGCCGCTATCAATTGACAAAATAATAGAAGAAACTAAACTGCAGCCGCAGACAGCAAGCACGGCGATAGCGACTCTTATGGTAAAAAGGATTATAAAAGAGGAAAGAGGGCGTTATTTCGTGTAGGATTAACTTATCGGTTTGCGAAGAATCATAAACCACAATGAAACTAGTCATAGTAGAGTCGCCGACAAAAGCCAAAACAATCGGGCAGTTTTTGAAGTCCGGATACAAAGTCGAGTCCAGCTATGGACACATCCGCGATCTCCCTAAAAGCTCTCTCGGAATAGATACTGAAAACAACTTTGAGCCCAAGTACGTCGTTCCGCGCAAAAATCAAAAGACCGTAACCGCCCTTAAGAAAGAGGCGGCTAAGGCGGAGAAGGTAATTCTCGCCTCTGATGAGGACCGCGAAGGAGAGGCGATATCCTGGCATCTTATCCACGCCCTGAAACTGGACGATAAGGAAAAAGAGGGCAAGGTGGAAAGGATAACTTTTCACGAGATAACAAAACCGGCTATTGAGGCGGCCCTGGAACATCCGCGAGGGATAAATATGAACCTGGTAAACGCCCAGCAGGCCAGGAGGGTCCTAGACAGGCTTGTCGGATACAAGCTTTCCCCTTTCCTGTGGAAAAAAGTAATGGGGAAACTTTCCGCCGGACGCGTTCAATCAGCCGCGCTGAAGCTTATAGCCGAGCGCGAGGAGGAGATAAAAAAATTTAATCCGGAGGAGTACTGGACGGTCACCGCGATTTTAAATCCGCGATCATCCGAAAAAGATGTTTTTGCTTCTCTTTTAAACAGCGTCGACGAGAAGACGCTCGAGAAAATGGAAATAAAAGCGGCGGAAGCGGAAAAAATATCCGATGATTTAAAAAAATCCGAGTTTAAAGTCGAGTCGGTCGAGCGCAAGGAGCTAAAAAGAAATCCCCTCCCGCCGTTTACTACGAGCACGCTCCAACAGG
>JACWAO010000035.1 GCA_014874305.1 Candidatus Colwelliibacteriota bacterium
GCCCGCGGCAGCACTGCACCGTATATTGTCATACGGCATCCACTGTATCGTCCTTTCATCGTGAGGGTAATACCTACCCTCAGGTGGACACTATCATATGAACCAGTACAGGGGTTTGACCGAGGAAAAGGGAATGGTGTATCCTAAATGCAGTTAACACCCCCTTAGAGAAAGCAAAGAAGGGGGCGTTTTGGCGTATCAGATGGGTTTTGAGCTTATAAGCAAGAACAAACCAGCAGGCGACCAGCCGCAGGCGATAGAAAAGCTGGTTGACGGGCTAAGTAAGGGGTTTAATAAGCAGACCCTTTTAGGCGTAACCGGATCCGGAAAAACCTTTACCGCGGCAAACGTCATAGCGGCCGTAAACAGACCCACCTTGGTTATCGCCCACAACAAGACCCTTGCCGCCCAGCTCTGCAACGAGTTCAGAGACCTGTTTCCCAACAGCGCCGTCCATTACTTCGTCTCTTATTACGACTACTACCAGCCGGAGGCGTATATGCCGGTGAGCGACACTTATATCGATAAGGAGGCGATGATTAACGATGAGATAGACCGCCTGCGTCACGCGGCCACGACCGCGCTTCTGACCCGCCGCGATGTCGTTATCGTAGCCTCGGTCTCCTGCATCTACGGCCTTGGCGCGCCGGAGATATATAAAGCCAACCTTCTTCATCTCAAGGTCGGTGACAGACTGTCCAGAAAGGAGATGACGCGGAAATTGATTGAGATACGCTTTGGCCGGACCACCGCCGACTTAAAGCGCGGAAGCTTCCGTCTGCGCGGTGACAACTGGGAGATAATGCCGGTTAATGAGGAGATAATATACAACCTGCGCGTGTCGGGCGACGTGATAACCGATATTTTTGTGGTTGATCCGGTTAAAGGTTGGCAGGTCGGAAAAACGCCTAAGACGGAAGAAATTTTTATCTCTCCGGCCAAGCACTTCTTAACGGCCAAGGAGGACAGGGAAAGGGCTGTTAAGGATATTATGACCGAGCTCAAAGAAAGGCTTAAGTATTTTGAAAAAGAGGGGAAATATCTTGAGGCGGAAAGACTGGAGAGAAGGACTAAAACCGATGTGGCGATGATAAGGGAGATCGGATACTGCCACGGAATAGAGAACTATTCCAGACATCTTTCCGGGCGTAAGGCGGGCGAACCGCCGTCAACGCTTCTCGATTACTTCCCGGAGGACTTTTTAACCATAATAGACGAATCGCATATTACGGTTCCCCAGTTAAGCGGAATGTACGAGGGAGACCGCGCGAGAAAAGCAACTCTTATAGAATACGGTTTCCGGCTCCCATCGGCGGCGGATAATAGACCGCTTAAATTCAGCGAGTTCGAGAAAAGAGTCGGACAGATATTATTTACCTCGGCTACGCCCGGGACATATGAACGCGAGGGCAGTAAACGGATAGTCGAACAGATTATCCGTCCGACCGGACTCGTCGACCCTAAGGTCACCATACGTCCGGCAACCGGCCAGGTTGATGATCTTATACCGCGGATTGATGAAAGAGTGGGGAAGAAAGAAAGGGTTTTGGTAACGACTCTTACCAAGAAAATGGCCGAGGACTTGAGCGATTACCTGGCTCAGAAGAAAAATATAAAAGTAAGCTACCTCCATAGCGATGTTAAAACGCTTGAGAGAATCAAGATACTGACAAAGCTGAGAAAGGGCGAGTTCGATGTCCTAGTCGGCGTAAACCTATTAAGGGAGGGTTTGGACCTCCCCGAGGTTTCTTTGGTCGCGATACTTGACGCGGACAAGGAAGGGTTTTTGAGAAGCGATACCTCCCTTATCCAGACCATCGGCCGCGCGGCGAGAAACGTCAACGGAGAGGTGTTAATGTACGCCGATACGATAACCGGCTCTATCAAACGCGCCGTAGGCGAGACGGAGCGCCGCCGCCTCCTACAGTTGGCATACAATAAAAAGCACCACATAACCCCGAGGACGGTGGAAAAAGAGATCAAAGACATCCTGCCGACCGAGGGGATTCTCTCGATCGAGATAAAGCCGGTGGTCCAATCTAGGCAGGCCTTCGAGGATCTTATAAGAGACAAGGAAAGGGAAATGAAACAGGCGGCCAAGGATCTGGACTTCGAGCTGGCCGCGATCCTAAGAGACGAAATCAAGGAGTTAAAGTCTAAAAAATTTACCGGAGAGAAAAAAGGAATCAAAGCAAAATAATATGCAAACCAAGATAAAAATAAAAGGCGCCCGCGAGCATAATCTGAAAAACATCAATCTTGAGATACCGAGAGACAAGATGATTGTTTTTACCGGCCCGTCGGGATCTGGAAAATCCAGCCTGGCTTTCGATACGATCTTTGCTGAGGGGCAGAGAAGGTATATAGAATCCCTCTCGGCCTACGCCAGGCAGTTCCTGGAGAGAATGGATAAGCCGGATATGGACGAGATCGAGGGCCTGTCTCCCGCCATCTCCATCGACCAGAAAGCCCACTCCTCAAACCCGCGCTCGACCGTGGCTACCATAACCGAGATTTATGACTATCTCAGAGTTCTTTTCGCGCGCGTCGGAACGCCCTACTGCCCGATCTGCGGGCGGGAGATCAAAAGACTTACCAATGATCAGATCGTGGACGCGGTTATAGCTTTGGCTGACGAGGACAAGTCCGGAAAGAATATTCTCATCTTGTCACCGGCTGTGCGCGGACGGAAAGGGGAGTATTACCAGATGTTATATGACTTCTTAAATGCCGGTTTCCGTGAGGCGAGAATCGACGGCAAGACGCACTCACTTCATGAAAGAATAGAACTGAACAAGAATAAGAAGCATACCATCGAGCTTATTGTGGATCGCATCCCGGGAGAGATGGACTTTAAGGATAAGGATAACCGCCAGCGGCTCGCCGAATCGCTGGAGATGGCTTTGAAGTACGGGAACGATGTCGTGACCGTTATTACGGACAAGAACGAGGTCTCTCTTTCGGCCAAGTTCACCTGTCCGAACGACAACTTTTCCTTCCCGGAGATAGAGCCGCGCCTCTTCTCTTTTAACAGCCCTTACGGAGCCTGCGAGGCTTGCCACGGCCTGGGTACAAAAGATATCTGGACCGAGGAGATCTGTCCGATCTGCGTGGGGAAACGCCTGCGTCCGGAGGCCTTGAGCGTCCTTATAGACGGAAAGAACATCACTGAGGTTACGGCTTCTTCCATAGACGAGGCCATGACTTTTTTCGAGAAAATAAAACTCTCGGCGGAACAAAAAATAGTTGCCGAGGTTCCCCTGAGGGAGATAAAAAGTCGGCTTAAGTTTTTAGCTGATGTCGGGTTGAATTATCTTACTTTAGACAGGAAAGCTGGTACGCTCTCCGGAGGAGAAGCGCAAAGAATCAGGCTGGCATCGCAGATCGGCTCGAGACTAGTGGGAACGCTCTATATCTTGGACGAGCCGACCATAGGCCTGCATCAGAGAGACAACGCCAAGCTTATCAAGACCCTGCAGAACCTCCGCGATATAGGAAACACGATAGTGGTGGTCGAGCACGATGAGGACACGATTCACGCCAGCGATTACCTGGTGGATTTCGGCCCGGGAGCCGGAGTAAACGGAGGCAAAGTGGTGGCCGAAGGGCCTCTTCCCGAGATATTGAAAGACAAGAAGCAGAAATCATTGACTTTGGATTATCTGCGAGGAGATAAGAAGATAGCTATTCCGGAACAAAGGCGCCCCGTCCGCCATCCCGGAGACTTTCTTAAAATCCGCGGGGCCACGGAAAACAATCTTAAAAACATCGACGTTGATATACCGTTAAGGAAGATGACGGCCATAACCGGAGTTTCCGGCTCGGGCAAGAGCACCTTGATTTATGACGTGGTGTACAAAACCATTGCCAACAAGTTTAATCGTTCCAGTCATAGACCGGGAGCGCACAAGGCCCTCCTGGGGCTGGAATACCTGAATAGGGTGATAAATATAGATCAGTCTCCCATAGGACGCACGCCGCGCTCCAATCCGGCAACCTACATCGGGGCTTGGACGGAGATCAGAGAACTGTTTTCGGGGACGGAGGACGCAAGAGTGAGGGGCTGGAAGCCGGGAAGGTTTAGTTTCAACGTCCGAGGCGGAAGATGCGAACACTGCGAAGGACACGGATATTTGGCGATAGAGATGCACTTTCTGCCGACAGTTTATGTAACCTGCAACATCTGTCAGGGAAAAAGATTCGATAGGGAGACGCTCGGGGTGGAGTACAAGGAGAAAAATATCTACGACATTCTTAAGATGACGGTCTCCGAGGCGGTGAAGTTTTTCGAGGACATTCCTTCGCTTTACGACAAGCTGAAAATCTTAGATGAGGTGGGTCTGGGATATATGGAGCTGGGACAACCGGCAACGACTCTCTCGGGCGGAGAGGCGCAGAGAATCAAACTGGCGGCCGAGCTCGCCAAACGCGACACGAGGCGCACTCTTTACCTGTTGGACGAGCCGACGACCGGACTGCATTTTTCGGACATTGAAAAACTTTTAATCGTTCTTCAAAGGCTGGTTGATAGGGGAAACACCATAGTGGTCATAGAACACAATCTGGACGTGATAAAGTGCGCCGACTGGGTGATAGACTTAGGTCCGGAGGGAGGAGAGGCTGGAGGCAGGGTGGTGGCTGTCGGAACTCCGGAGGAGGTCTCTAAAAAAGCCGGAAGCTATACCGGAGAGTATTTAAGGAAAACATTAAAACAATAACCACCGAGCTTTAAATTCTAAACTCGAAATCCGAATCCGCCAGCTGGCGGACCAAACACGAACGTGGCTGACCAGAAAAAGCTGTATAAAAATCTTCCGCTTACTCCCGGCGTGTATCTTATGAAAAACCGCGCCGGAAAAATCATTTACGTCGGGAAAGCGGTAAATCTCAAGAGGCGCGTCTCGAGTTATTTTCTGCGTCCGCAGGAAGCGCGCCTCTCGAAAATGGTTTCCGAGATAAACAAGGCGGATTTTCTTAAGACCGATACGGCTATCGAGGCTCTTATTCTCGAATCGAGCCTGATTAAAAAATACTCTCCGGTCTATAACATCCGCGAGAAGGATGACAAGAGTTTTCTCCGCGTGGTTATAACAAATGAGTACTTTCCGCGCGTGCTCCTGGCTTACAGCAAGGAGTTGAACCGAATTCCGGCCAAAAACGTTTTCGGTCCGTTTACCTCCGCTTCAAGTATCCGCGAGGCGTTAAAAATAATCCGCAAGATATTTCCATACAGCGTGCATACGGAAGATAAGATAGGAAAAGCTAAACGGCCATGCTTTGAGTATGAGATAGGGCTTTGTCCTGGAACGTGCGTAGGAGTAATAAGCAAAAAAGAATATCTACAAAATATCAGGAACATACGGCTGTTCTTTGAGGGAAAAAAGGAAAGGATATTAAAGTCTTTGGAGAAAGAGATGAAAGAAGCGGCTAAGAAAACCGAGTTTGAAAAAGCCGCTGAACTTCGGAGAAAAATATTCTCCTTAAAGCACATACAGGACGTCGCTCTTATCTCGGAAAATAAGGTAAGCGAAGACAATTCTATTACAACAACTCCCAAAGAGAAACGAGTCGAGGGGTATGACATCTCAAACATTTCGGGAACATCCGCCGTCGGATCAATGGTCGTCCTAGAGGGAGGAGAGATAAAAAAAAGCGAGTACAGACTCTTCAAGATAAAGACGGTGGTCGGCTCTAACGACGTCGGAATGCTTAAAGAGGTTATCTCAAGAAGATTAAACAACTTCTGGCCTATGCCGGACTTGATAATGGTCGACGGAGGAAAGGCGCAGGTAGCCGCGGCTGTAGAGGTATTATCGAAGAGGGGAATGAACATCCCTATCGTGGGCATAGCCAAAGGGCCGGAGCGTAAAAGGAATGATTTTACCGGCCGGATCCCATCCTGGGTAAAAGAAGGAGAGTTAATAAAACTAAGAGACGAAGCTCATCGATTTGCTATAAGCTATCACAGAAGAGTAAGAAGCAGGAATGTGCGTTCATAAAATTCGCGCAACTATTACAAGCGCCGAAACTATGGCGGCTTGGATTAGGATGCCTAATATCGGCGACATTATGCGCTTTTTTGAGTGAATCCAAATGTGAAATTTCTGAATGGATATAAAAGGCTCGATTCTTGTTTTGAAGTATACGAACTGCAGGAGATCTGGTAACGCTCCGGCTATGCCTCCGAGAATCAATGACCCTAAAGGAAACCTGAATAAATAATGCAAGATGATGATAGCCGCGATACCTATTAAAAGATCGAGCGCGATTTTTAGAAGATCGGAAACGAAGTCTTTGTTTAAGACTATGTCATCGGTTAAAGGACCGGACTCTCCCTTCTTCTTCGAAGCCAGCTTGTAATCCCAGTGGGGAATCGCGTCTAGCGCGAAATGGCTCAAAAAAGCCAGAACAAACCCTACAATCGGCAGGCGGGAAACGACGGAAGCTATTATCCCGCCGGATACGGCGTGAGTAGATAATGTCATGATTGTCTATTTTATCCTATATTTAAGAAGATATCTATGACAGAAAATGTTTTCGCCGTTTATAAACCCAAAGGGCCGACATCAAATGACGTTGTCCAGGAGATTAAGAAAGGTTCTGGTGTGAGAAAAATAGGGCACGGGGGGACGCTTGATCCCTTGGCGCGCGGGGTTTTGGTAATCGGCGTTGACGAAGGAACGCGCCTGTTAACCGCCGACGAGCTGAAAGAAAAAGAGTATCTGGCGGATATAAAACTTGGGGAGTACAGCTCCACGGATGACGAAGAGGGGGAGAAGGCGCCGATTGAGATAGCTAATAAACCAGAGATAAAGGAGATTAACGCAACGCTAAAAATGTTTATCGGCAAGATAAGCCAAACCCCTCCGCCATATAGCGCGGTAAAATTTCAAGGCAAAGAAGCTTACAAGCTGGCTAGAAAGGGGAAGGAGGTAAGACTTTCTCCCCGGCCGGCCGAGATTAAGGAGATAGAAGTTTTGGATTACTCCTGGCCGATCCTTAAACTGCGCGTTGTAACTGGCCCCGGCGTTTACATACGATCCCTGGCGCGGGATATCGGGGAAAAACTGGGAACCGGAGGATATGTTGCCGACCTAGAAAGGACGCGTGTCGGCCGATTTGAAGCTAAGGACACGCTTTCTATAGAAGGGGCTATAGACAAGTTGAAAGGCGAATTAAAAAACCGGTATACTGTTTCTGATATGATTACGATCGACGAGTTTAAGAAAGCGGAGATAAAAATAGGCAGAGTCCTCGTGGCGGAAAAAGTTCCGGAAACAGACAAACTTCTCAGACTGGTTTTCGATTTCGGCTCAGAGGAGAGGCAGATAATATCCGGCATAGCGACATCCTTTCCCGATCCGTCGGTTTTGGTCGGCAAGGAACTGCCAGTTCTGGTGAATTTAGAACCCAGGGAGCTCAAGGGACTGGTAAGCGACGGCATGCTTATCGCTACCGGGTCGAATGAAAAGGCGATTCTTCTCGTCCCCGAGAGCGAGGTTCCTCCGGGAAGTATCGTCCGTTAGGAGATGTGTGGATAAAATAAAAGAAACAAAATTATGACTCATATTAATTTATATAACATCCCGGGTCTGACGCCGCTTACGCTTTTCATTCTTGTCTTGTGGGTTATTCCGTGGAAAGGATGGGCGTTGTGGAAAGCCGCTCAAAAGAACAGCGTGTGGTGGTTTGTTGCTT
Organism: Candidatus Colwelliibacteriota bacterium; assembly: GCA_014874305.1. Classification (GTDB taxonomy): domain Bacteria; phylum Patescibacteriota; class Minisyncoccia; order UBA6257; family Colwellbacteraceae; genus JACWAO01. The sequence goes on from JACWAO010000035.1 coordinate 7,699, forward strand.
TACTTATCATTAATACTATTGGTATACTTGATATTCTTTATATCTTCGTTTTCAGCGAGAAGAAGATAAAATCCGCGAAATAGTATGGCCAAACCGTCGGAGGTAAAGAATCTCAGGCTTAAAGCGGCCAAGATTCTTCGCGTGCTTAAAAAACTTTTCCCGAATCCTAAAATGCAGCTTCGCTATTCCGACAACTGGGAGCTTCTAGTGTCGGTTATCTTGTCCGCCCAATGCACGGATAAGAAAGTCAACGAGGTAACGTCGAAACTCTTCAAAAAATATAAACGCTTTGACGACTACTTGAGAGTGAGCCGAAAGGAGTTTGAAAAGGATATAAAACCCACCGGTTTTTATCACAGCAAAACCAAAAATATCTTAGCCGCGGCCAAAATCATAAAAGAAAAATTCAAAGGCAGACTTCCGAAAACGATGGAAGAGATGCTGATTATCCCCGGTGTGGGAAGAAAAACCGCGAACGTCGTCTTATGGAACGCTTACAGAGTCGTAAGCGGAGTAGCCGTCGATACTCATGTGCGCCGCTTGGCGCGCTTGCTTGGACTTACCAAAGAAAATAATCCGGAAAAGATAGAAAAGGACCTGATGGAGATAGTTCCTAAAAAAGATTGGCCGTACTTGACGTACGCCCTTATCCAGTACGGGCGCGAGTACTGCCCGGCCAGGCCGCATAACCACGATAAGTGTCCGCTATCTCGCGGAACGCAAACCATGAACCGTAGGACGTAAAACACAGTCCACGATTCAAGGTACGCGGTTCGCGATAAAAAAACCCCCGCGCTATGAAAGCGAGGGGGTATCGCCGTTTGTCAGGTATTCGGTTTTCTCGCAGAACTTGTACACCTCTCCGATAAAAGCCGAGGGATCGTGATTTTCCGGAATAGCCGGAAGCCCCAATGTGTTGATGGCCTCATTGATCTCTGCCGTGTTTTCGGCGGGTTTAGGAATTCTGTGGTGTCTAGCTAAGAGTGTCGTGCGCAAGCGCTTGTTTCTGTTTATCTTCTCATTCAGCGCAAGAACGCGGAATATCTCGTTTACCGTGTACTCCTTAAGCTCCGCATTTATTCTCCGTCCAGCGAGAACCTCTAGGACACGAAACAACACGTATCTAACACTTTGCTCGGGGTATTCTGAATCATTGTTCGCCGCCAAAAGCTGAATCCTCAAAAGAGCCTGTCTGATCCACTTTTCCAACTCATCAGGCGTACTGCCCATGCCCATCATTGCGCCTCCTATGGTACTGTTTTAAATAAGATTAAATTAATTTAATTGCGAAGTCCAATTTTAAATTTAAAAACTTTAAGATTTAATCTTTAAGATTTAAAATAAAGTCCATGCCAAGCGTATTAAAAATAGGCGCCCATCTTACGACAGCCGGAGGATTGGATAAGGCCGTGATTCGCGCGGAGGAAATGGGACTGAACTGCCTGCAGTTTTTCGGGGCCTCTCCGCGCCAGTGGAGAGTTAAAGAACAAGAGCCGGATAGTATAAAAAAGTTTAAAGAAGCCAGGAAATCCGCCGGCTTGCTGGAGGTCTATCTGCACGCGGCGTATTTAGTTAACCTGGCCTCTCCAGACCCGGAAACAGCCGCCAAGTCGGAGGAGAACCTAGCCGCTCATTTTAAGATAGCCCAGAAATTAGAGGCCAGTGGCCTTATTTTTCATATAGGATCCGGTGGAGAATTACCAAGGCCGGAAGCTATAAAACGAGTCGTCTCTGGAATCAAGCGGATTTTAGATAAGATTCCAGGCCCCGCTAAGATAATTCTGGAAAACTCTGCCGGCGGAGGCCAGAAACTGGGATCGTTTCCCGAGGAGATTAAAGAAATATTGGAAGGCATAAACTCCAAAAGAGCGGCGGTGTGCATAGACATGGCCCACGCTTTGGAATCAGGACTAATTATGGATTATACGGAAAAGGCGGTTGAGGGTCTGATGAAACGGTGGGAGAGATCCGTCGGCTGGGCGAACACGCCGGTTATACACGCTAACGACTCCAAAACCGCGCCGGACTCGCACCACGACCAGCACGCGAACATAGGAAAGGGATATATAGGTATGGCTGGGTTTAAAAATATGGCCAAAGTTAAAGCGCTGGCAGACAAGGCTTGGATTATGGAAGTTCCGGGCTTTGACGGTAACGGGCCGGACAAAGAAAACGCCGACCTCTTAAAGAGCTGTTTTAAACATTAATTGTGAATCACGAACCGCAAATCGTGGACCGCTTTCTAGGTCCCGCGGTTCACGATCCGCGTTCCACGTTAAGACTTAAGATAATTCTCCTCTATCTGTTCCCAGTTCACCGTATTCCACCAGTTGGCTATGTATTCCGGCCGCCTGTTCTGATACTTGAGATAGTAGGCGTGTTCCCAAACGTCCAGTCCTAAAAGGGGTTTTTGCCCGACGCTTATCGGAGAGTCCTGATTATGTGTTTGCGTAACGTCCAATTTATTATCCTTATTTATCACTAACCACGCCCATCCGCTTCCGAAAAGAGTCGCCGCGGCGTTGGCAAACAACTCCTTGAACTTTGAAAAGTCTCCGAACTCGCCGTTTATCGCTTCGGCGACGTCTCCCGTTGGATCTCCGCCTCCGTCGTGCTTCATCATCTTCCAAAACATGGAGTGATTATAATGTCCTCCGGCATTATTCTTTACCGCAGTTCTGATTTCCTCGGGAACTTTATCGAGATCGGTTAATAAATGCTCAACGCTTAACTCCAGTAAATCCTCGTGCCCGTCAAGCGCCGCATTGAGTTTATCAACGTAACTCTGATGATGTTTGCTGTGATGAATTTCCATAGTCTTGGCGTCTATATACGGCTCCAGCGCGTCAAGGCTATAAGGTAGTTCCGGTAAAATATGTTTCATAAATTTTGATTTATTGTTTATTTTTTTGAAACTTCTGCAAACCATACGCCAGTACCGCTAGAACCGCTGTCATCATTAAGGCATATACAAATTTGGCTATAATCGTTCCGGTGCTTAAAGGAAAAAGATATTGTATAAGAGATGTTACGGCGCTGTTCCAGGCCAACCCAGCCACTAATCCGAAAGCCGCCAGAATTAAACCAAGAGTTCTTTCGCGTACTTCGTTTTGGATGCTTTTAGCTTCTTCTTTTATTTTTTGCAATCTATTCGACACGATTTAAGTATATCATAAATCGTATACCGTGAAACTTGAAGTGCGCGCATCGCGAACCTTGAATCGTGGACCGTGTTTTATGTCCTATGGTTCATATTTCGCGATTCACGATTCACGTTCAAAGTTATATCCTCAGGCTTTTAATTAAGAGGCCGTCGGTAAAGTACAGGATATTATCCGCGTAATCATAGGCGTAGATTTTTGCGTTTGGAGCTATCTGCACTATGTTTAACGGGAGATCGGCGGTGTTGTCCATCTCCGTGAAATAAAGGGCGGACCCGCTCTCTACAAACAGGTGGGCGTTGTCGTAATACCAGCTTATATTGCTTATATTTTTAAGGCCGGTTTTTATCGTTACCGGTTTGCCGAACGGCAGGGGATACTCGACTATCGTGCCATTAGGTTCCGTGTAAAAAGCATCTTGTCCGTTGGTAGAGATGTAAACGCTTAAAGCGTTTGATGATAACGCCTGCGGCGGTTGCCCCGGCACAATAGCAAAAAGATATCCATCGTTATACAGGACGAAAAACTCATCTCCGTCCGGAGTGGAAATAAAACTGGCCACGCCGCTCTTATCATCCGGTAAAGCACCTATCTCCCCATAAACTCGAAATACCACGTTATAATCATTAATCCCATTTTTATTTATCCAGTAAACCTGGTTGCCAGCGCTCGTGTAATCTGTCATCCTGCCGGAGATTAAATAGGCGGAGTGCCTGCTTAAATCAAGGCCGTAAAGCCCGAGATTAGTTTTAACCAGGAAGTACTGGCCGTTTATGGAGGAAAAACTTATCTTCGTTATCTGTTCATTGGAAGACAAGACACCCGCCGCGTCTATGTCGAACTCGGAAGACAGGTTTACCGGCGTATGTGGCTTGTTCGGATTTATTAAGTAATAAGAATCCGTCAAGAGACTGTATGTTATGACGGCTCCGTTTCCGGAAACTTCTACTATCTTACTGCCGTTTATCTCTTTGCCTTCAAGATATAGTTTCCCATCACTTGTTTTTACAAGCAAGTTTTTACCGGCAAGATCAATCTGCGACACTCCGCTGGATAACGAAGAAGTCGGCACGCCGGTATTGATTATCGTCCCTCCTTTTTTAGGAACCAAAACTATGCTGTTATAAACCGAAACCAGTCCAGGGTTGACCTTTATGTTTTTTTCCCAGGGATAGTATCCGTTTTCGGACACCGCCACGTTATATGTGCCGCTCCGTAAGTTATTAACAAGCGTTCCGGAATTTAATATTCCCGACTTGTTTTCCACGGGACGCGAATCCAAAGAGATCAATGCGTCGTATGGCGTGGAGGCTATGTATATCCCGCCGGTCCTTTCTATGGTAAAGGTCTTTAAATTAACCTTATTCCCCAGGGCGAAAAGGATTAAAACAGTTCCGGAGACGATAAAAACGACAGACAAAATGGATATAAGAATCCACCGTTTTAACAGGCTCATTTTATTATCTTGATTTTAGCGCCAAGCTGGTTCAATCTCGCGCATATATCCTCATAGCCGCGGTTTATCGTGTAGACGTTCCGCAGAGTCGAGGTCCCTTTGGCCGCGAGCATGGCTATGAGTATTATGGCCGCGGGACGCAAGGCGGGAGGAGCAACAACCTCAGCCGCCTTTAATGGAGTAACTCCGGTTATAAAAACCCTGTGAGGATCCGCCAGCTTTATATCGGCTCCCAGCTTGGTAAGCTCGGTATAATAAATAGCCCTGTTTTCATACACCCAATCATGGATAAGCGTCTCTCCCTTGGCTTGGGTGGCTATCGGTACGAAAAACGGGAGGTTGTCTATATTTAGGCCCGGGAACGGTCTGGCTTCTATCTTCTCCTCGAGCGCTTTTAGTTTCGATGGAAAGGTTTTTATATCCACCAGGTTGGTGAACCCGTTTTTTGCCTTGTATTTTTGGAGTATCTTGTACCGGAATCCCATTTTTTGAAGCTTCAACAGCTCCAGCTCCAGAAAATCTATCGGACACCTCTCGATAATAATTGACGAGTTGGTCGTCGCCGCGATACTTATAAACATCATCGACTCTATCGGGTCCTCGCTCACAAAAAACTCTGCCGGAGCGTCTATCTCTTTTCGGCCGGTAATCGTGAGGGTCGTTGTCCCAACGCCTTCTATGCCTACCCCTAAACTTTGCAGGAAGAAGCACAAATCCTGTATCTGATAATTGGCCGAGGCGAACTTTATCGTGGTAACTCCCTCTATTCTGGACGCGGCCATAATCGCGTTCTCGGTGGCCGTGTCTCCCGATTCGTAAAGAACCACATCTGCCGGAGCCAATTTTTCCGCGGAAACCTCGTATGAGTCCGAAAGCGCCCTTATCTTTACTCCGAAGTTTTCCAAGGCAAAAAGATGCGGCCTTACCGTTCTCGATCCCAGTTTGCACCCTCCAGGTTGGGGTATCTTAAAGTGTGGCCGGAGATGGATAAGCGGACCTAGGAGGAGAATAATACTCCTCGTCATCATCGCCGCCTCGCGGTCTATAGATTCCAAATAAAGTTCGCCGACTTTTATCTCGACATCCCGCTCGTTATTGACCCACTTAATGTTTACGCCGATGCTCCGCAGAACCTCTATAATTCTGTTTACCTCCTCGATGCGCGGAACGTCTCTTAAGATAGTCTTATTCTTATTTAAAAGAGCCGCCTGGAGTAAGGCGACGGCCGAGTTTTTTGACGAGTTGGTAGATATCCTGCCTGATAACCTGTTTCCCCCCTCGATGCGGAAATTCATTGCTTTAGCGGGCATATAGAGCCCATTATACCCCTCGTCTCTTTTAAGCGCCAGTTCCGTAAAACGCGTGTCTTGACATAAACTTGCTTATTTTGAGTAAGCTCTCGTTATATATCATCTTTTTTGACACGGTTTTGCAAACATAATAAGATTGGTCTATTACTTATGTTTACTAGAAAAATCGGCATAGACCTGGGAACGGCTAACACGGTTGTTTTTGCTCCGGGAAAGGGGTTTGTAATCAATGAACCGACAATAGTCGCGTTAAGTCTCCCGAAGAACACGGTTTTAGCCGTGGGGCGCGAGGCGAAAGAGATGATAGGCCGCACACCCGAAAACATAGTTGCTTATAAACCCTTACGCGAGGGGGTTGTCGCCGATTACTACATAACCCGCGCCATGCTCAAGTACTTCATAACCGGAGCCGTCGGGGGGATGAATCTTATACGCCCCGACGTAGTTATTTCCGTTCCGGCGGGGATTACCGCCACGGAGCGGAGAGCGGTGATAAACGCCGCCGTGGAAGCCGGAGCGAGAAACGCTTACGTTGTCCGGGAACCATTGCTCGCGGCACTCGGAGCCGGAATAACCATAAATTCCTCGTCCGGAAATATGATTATAAACATCGGCGGAGGAACCTCCGAGGTGGCGGTCATTTCTTTAGGGAGCATTGTTTGCTGGTCATCTCTTCGGGTGGCGGGCAATAAGTTCGATGACGCGATAATCAACTACATAAAGAAAAAATACTCTATAATAATAGGGGAGCAGACGGCGGAAACCATCAAGATAGCGGCCGGCTCCGCCCTGCCGGTCAAAAACGGCATAGAGGTCGAGTTTCGTGGCAGGGATCTGGTCTCCGGTTTGCCCAAGGATTTAACCATCTCCTCGAACGAAATAGCCGAAGCCCTGAACCCGCACCTAATGGACATCGCCGCCTCCGTCCAGGAGGTCTTTAATCAGACTCCGCCCGAGCTTGTCGCCGACGTTATGGAAAAGGGGATAATACTTTCCGGCGGAAGCGCCGGATTACGGAACATAGACGAGTTCTTCAAGAGGTTTTTGGGAGTCCCGGTATACGTGGCCGATGATTCGATTCTCTGCGTGGCCAAGGGAACCGGAATAATCCTCGATCACCTCGACATCTACCAGCGAACCCTGCTCAATAAAAAATAAACTATTATTTATCGTACCCGGCTGAATGTTCTTAGGAAACAATAAGTTAATTTCCAGCTTTAAACGATTATCAGACGAGAACTCCCTGTTTCACGCTTATCTTTTTACCGGAGAAAAAAATATAGGAAAGTTTTCTTTCGCTAAATCTCTGGGAAACTATCTGGAAAATGGAGTGTTCGATCTTCCCGCGGCAAATCGCGTATTAAGCGAAACCCTTATTATTGGCAAGGAAGAAAAAGAGGTTATTGGCATCGACCAGGTGCGCGAGATACGCAGGTTCCTTTCCGAGAAGCCGTTAAGAAGCAGAAAAAGGTTGGTGATAATAGACGACACGGAGACCTTAAGCGATCAGGCCGGCAACGCCCTACTTAAAATCCTCGAGGAACCGCCAGAAACCAGCCTTTTAATTCTCCTTTCCCGCAGTCCGGAAGCGGTCATCCGCACCGTAAGGTCCAGAACGCAAACCGTGTATTTTAGCAAGGTGCCGAAAAAAGATATCGCCACGTGGCTCGAGAAGGAAAAGGGAATAGATAAAGATACGGCAAAAAAGCTCGCGGAGATGTCGTATGGAAAACCAGGGCTGGCAATTAAAATGCACGGCGAGGAAAAGGAAATTTACTCTCTCGCGGAATCGTTTCTTAAAAATCCGGCCAAGCGTTCGGGTATAATCCGGGGCATACTGGATGACGGAGTCGGCGTTCCTGAGTTTCTTGAGGCGCTCATACTGCTACTGCGCTCAAAGAAGGATGTCGAATCTTTTCACGCTTTGCGCGCGGTAACGGAAACAATGACCAGGATTATGGATTATAATTTAAACAAAAGGCTTCAATTGGAAACAATGTCGGCAAGTATGTAAAACAATGGAATACCAAAAAGAATTCAGCGATAAGATAAAAAATATATTAGAAAGCTTTCGGGAGGAGTTAATGGGATTTAGAACCAACCGCCCCAGCTCGAAAATGATAGAAGGCGTTAAGGTCGAGTATGCCGGAAGCGTGCTGACCGTAAACCAGCTCGGTTCGATAGGGATAGAGCCGCCGCGGGATATTTTCGTAAGTGTTTGGGATAGAAGCGCCGTTGGGGCGATTGTTAAAGCGATAGAAAGCTCTAATCTGGGTCTCGGCGTGCAGGCGGAAGCGACTGGAGTAAGAATTAGGTTTCCCGAGCTGACCGAGGAAAGGAAAAAAGAGCTTCAAAAAGGGATAAAGTCGTCCGCCGAGGAGGCAAGAATAAAGATGAGAATGGCGCGCGACGAGGTAAATAAAAAAATTTCCAAGGAAGCCGACGAAAACACGAAATTCAAAGCCAAGGAAGATCTCCAGAAGGCCGTGGATCAGTTTAATGAAAGCATAGACGAACTGGTGGAGAGCAAGATAAAAGACTTATGATAACGGCTCTCTTGGCTCTGGTATTCATAGTTATCCTTATTTTAGGCCATGAGCTTGGCCATTTTGTTGTCGCCAAACTGTCCGGTATGAGAGTCGATGAGTTCGGCTTCGGCTTCCCGCCTAGAATCTGGGGTAAGAAGAAGGGCGATACGACGTACAGCGTCAACCTTTTCCCGTTCGGCGGGTTCGTCAAGATACACGGCGAGGACGCGCTTGAAAAAGAAGTGAGCGAGGAGGAGAAAAAAGGAATCTTCTTCTTCCAGCCTGCGTATAAAAAAGCCGCGGTTCTTCTGGCCGGCGTAACCATGAACTTTTTGATAGGCTGGCTCGCGCTCATAGCCGTCTTTATGGTTGGGATACCGCAAAGCGTAATCGTTACCGGCGTTATTCAAAATAGTCCGGCGTACAGGGCGGGGATAAAAACCGGAGACGAGATAGTTGGGTTTACCAAAGCCGAGGATTTTGTTAAGTATGTTTCTAATAACACAAGCACCAGCGTCGCGGTTAAGGTGTTCTCCGGCGCCAAAGAAGAAACGCTGAACATAACTCCGAAAGACGGACGCATCGGCGTGTACATCTCTGAAGGCGGAGTGCCGAAAGAGGGGTTGTTATCCGCGGCATGGAACGCGATCAAGGCCGCGGTCAATATCTTCGGGCTTATTTTTTACACGCTATACAAGATATTCGCCAACTTGTTCGTCGGGCACTTCGGCGTCGTAAATGACGTAGTCGGGCCGGTTGGAATATATAATATGCTCTCCTTTAGCGACAAAATGGGAGCGGGATACGTCTTGCAACTCCTGGCTCTTATCTCCGTTAATCTGGCCGCGGTTAATCTTATTCCGTTTCCGGCGCTTGACGGGGGAAGGATACTCTTCCTGGCAATAGAGAAAATATCGAGGAAGGGAATAAACCGCAAAGTAGAGGCGGCCGTAAACGCGATCGGCTTCGCTTTGCTCTTCGCCCTTATAATTGCTATTACCATTAAAGATGTTATAAATATACATTAAATGCTTCAGTCCAAGCTGTTTTCCAAGACGCAAAGAGAGGACCCGCGAGAGGAGGAGTCCGTTAACGCCAAACTCTTAATAAGAGCCGGATACGTGGACAAGACTATGGCCGGTGTTTACGCTTTCTTGCCCTTGGGATGGAGGGTTATAAGCAAGATAGCGGGCATCATAAGAAAGGAAATGGAAGCGGTGGGAGGAGAGGAGATTCTTATGCCGACGCTTCAGCCGAAGAAGAACTGGGAAACCACAGGACGCTATGACACCTACGACACGCTTTTTAAATTCCAGAGCTTTTATACCAAAACCGATTATGTTCTCGGCCCGACCCACGAGGAGATAGTTTCTCCATTGATAAGCAGGTTCGTATCCTCATATAAAGACCTGCCGGTATACGTTTTCCAGATACAGAACAAGTTTCGGGACGAGAAAAGGTCAAAGTCCGGACTTTTGCGCGGCCGGGAGTTCCTGATGAAGGACTTGTACTCTTTTCACGCCGACGAGAAGGAGCTAGAAAAATTTTATGAGAAAGTAAGCAGGGCTTATGTAAAGATATTCCGATTGGCGGGAATAGGGAAAATTACTTATCTTACTTACGCCTCGGGAGGAGATTTCTCCAAGTATTCCCACGAGTTCCAGACCATTACTCCGGCCGGAGAGGACGTTATTTACCTGTGCGAGAAATGTAAAGTAGCGGTGAACCGCGAGATAATAGACGACCTCCACGGCGCGTGCCCTGTTTGCGGAAATAAAAATCTTAAGGAGGAAAAAGCCATCGAGGTTGGAAACATCTTTAAGCTGAAAACTAGATTTTCGTCCGCTTTTGGCTTAAAATTCGCTGGTGCGGACAGTCGCGATGGAGACGTTTTGATGGGCTGTTATGGCATAGGGCTAAATCGTCTTATGGGAACCATTGTGGAGGTTTCTCACGACGATAAAGGAATCATCTGGCCCGAATCGGTGGCGCCGTTTAAGTTTCATATTATCGAGCTTAAAAAGGGGAAAGGACGCAAGCTTTACGAAGAGCTCGTAAAAAGCGGGGCGGAGGTTTTGTATGACGATAGGGACTCCACGGCGGGCGAAAAGTTCGCCGACGCGGATCTTATCGGCATTCCGTGGCGGCTGGTGGTGAGCGATAAGACGGGGGAGAAGGTTGAAATAAAGAAAAGAGGCGAAAATAAATCAAAAATAGTCAGTTATGGGTTTGTTAGACAACTTCTATAAGAATATCGGAATCGATTTAGGAACGGCTAATACTTTATTGTATCTCGAGGGAAGGGGAATAGTCGTGCAGGAACCGACGCTGGTTTCCTTGAATAACCGTACTGGCCAGATACTTGCCGTCGGAGAGGAGGCGAAAAAAATGCTGGACAGGACGCCGGCGCACATAACGACGATCAAGCCGCTGATGAATGGGGTCATATCCGACTTTGAGACGACCCAGGAGATTCTCCGTTACTTCCTGCATAAGATAAAAAACCAGAGTTTCTGGTCCAGGTACAAGACCGCGCTTGTCGCCATTCCCACCAACCTTACCGAGGTGGAAAGAAAATCGGTTGAAGACGTTACCATAGCGGCCGGAGCTGGAAGAGTTTTTCTAGTGGAAGAGCCGATAGCCACGGCCATCGGGGCAAGACTTCCGGTTGAGGAGGCGACGACCAATATGATTATCAATATCGGCGGAGGAACCACCGAGATATCTATTATTTCCGTTGGCGGAGCGGTTATCTCGAAGAGTCTTAAAATAGCCGGACAGAAGCTTAACGACGATATTTCCAAGTTTGTGAAAGAGGAGTTTAAGCTTCTTATCGGGGAACCAACCGCGGAGGAACTTAAGATAAACATAGGATCCGCCATAGGCGTGGAAGAAAAGCTCGAAATGCCTGTTCGCGGGAGGGATATGGCTACCGGCCTGCCGAGAGAAGTGGTTGTTAAAAACACGCATATCCGCGCGGCCATCCACCGCTCCCTGAAAGCGATAGTAGAGGAAACCAAGACGCTTATTGAATCCACTCCGCCCGAACTTGTGGGAGACATGCTTACTCGCGGGATCTACCTGGCCGGCGGAGGAAGTCTCTTGCGGGGCTTAGACAAGTTCGTGGAAAAGGAAGTTACCGTGAAAACCACCGTGGTTGACGACCCGTTAACCTCCGTCGTCCGCGGGCTGGGAGTTATCCTGGAGGATATGAACAAATACGACGCCATACTGTCCAACCAGCAGAAACCAAAGCAGGTCAATTTATAGACTAGTTCTATAAAGGTGATAAGTTTATCGTTTTATGCCAAAAACAGCGAGAAAAAAGATCTGGCCGATACTGATTCTTATAGCTGTTTTAGGCGCGATTGTTTTCGGTAAGGTGTATTTTCCGGAGAAATTCCAAGCTTCGTTTCTCATGCAAAAACTGGCCGACCTTATTACTCCTCAGTACCAGCTTAAAGCGCAGATAGCGGAACTGGAAAAAGAAAACAAGAACCTGCGGGCCCAGATTTTCGATCAAGGCATAATGCCGACCAGCACCGTTAAGGTTTACTCAAGCTACCCCTTTAATAACAGCCAATACATAGTATTGGCGGCCGGAAGCAAGGAGGGAGTAAGCGTCGGAGATGTGGTAACTTACGGAAAAAATATTTTGGTGGGCAAGATACAAAGCGTTTCCTTAAACGAGAGCATAGCCGAAAGTATCTTTAATCCGAACTGGGAGATGTCAGTCAGAATCGGAAGCCAGCAGGTAAATTCTCTTTTTCGCGGAGGAATAGAACTTGACGTTACTTTGATACCGAAAAACACTCCGGTTAATGTCGGAGATACGGTGGTAACGGCTAGCCAGGGATTTCCTTACGGGTTAGAGGTCGGCACCATCCAGTCCGTTACGGACGATGTCGGAACCCCGTATAAGCACGCGGTCCTTACGGCGCCGTTTAAACTGCAAGATTTACGCGATGTTTCTATCGTTCATTATTGAGATTGCCGTTGTTGCGCTTTTAAGCCTCTTTCAGCTTACAGGGGTTACCTTTTTAGGAGCGGTCAAGCCGGATCTGGCCTTGCTTATAATTCTTTCGATGGGCGCTTACGATAAGCGATGGACGAGAAGGCTATCCTGGCTGATTTTATCGGCCGCGATACTAAAATTTACTCCGGGGATTGACTGGCGCCTGGCTATTTTTGCCGTCTCGGCCGTATTTGGTATTATTCTAATTGATTATCTTCCCTGGACTCGTTTAATAAGCTTCATTATCGCCGTCGTCCTGTCCGGTTTTATGGTAAATCTGAGACTTTTCGGGATGGAATGGAGCGCGGTTTCAAAGGAAATCATATTGGACCTAGTGCTTGGAATAATAATGTTTTTGGTTGCGAGCCTTGCTTATGGCAAAAAAGAAATTCATTGATAAAATAACACTCGACGACATAGTCGCCGACACTTCGGTATCCGGAAATATGGAGATGAAAGAACTTCCGCTAAACCCGGTTGTTTTTAAAGTTGTCTTTGGAATTGTAATAGCCCTTATCGCCATAGCCGCGTCCAGAATATTTTATCTCTCCGTTATAAAGCACGATTTTTTTAGCAGTATAGCCTTGGCCAATGTTAACGAGGAGGTCCCGATAGTCGCCCCCAGAGGCATTATAACCGATCGTTTCGGCACGCCTCTCGTAAACAATAAGCCTATTTTCAGTGTTTTTTTAAACGTCAGCGAGATGGTTAGAAGCGGCGAGGAGAACCAGGTTATAACGGATTTGCAGAATACATTGGGTATCAGCTCCAGTAGTTTCTATTCGATTCTCGCCAAAGCAAATCTGGAGAGCAATAACGGCGTTGTGATAGCAAGGGATATAACCAGAGATCAATCGATAGCCATACAGAGCTTGGGGCTGAACTCCCTGCAGGTTGAAAACGATTATAGGCGGGATTATCTGAATCCGGCATTTTCCACTTTCATAGGGTACGTCGGGTATAGCGCGACTGATAACGAGCTTAAGGGCCGGGCAGGGCTTGAGGAGTATTACAATAGCACCCTTCAAGGAGAAAACGGAGCGACTGTTATTTATCACGACGCCATAGGCAAGCCGCAGGGAACGGCGACTATAAATCCCAAAATGGGCCAGAACTTGCAAACGACAATAGACGGTCCGCTCCAGGAATATATTTACCAGGACATGTCCGCCCATTTACAGGCTATGGGTAAGGTTGCCGGTTTGGAACTGGCAATAAATCCGCAGAACGGGCAAATTTTATCAATGATAAGCTTCCCGACTTATGATGCCAATAATCTTGGCCCGGCCTTAAGCGATCCCAACCACCCGCTTTTCGACAGAATTGTTTCCGGAACATACAGCCCGGGTTCCACCATTAAACCGTTAATGGCAACCGCCGGGTTGAAAGAAGGAGTCATTACCACCTCCACCACTATCTTTTCTCCAGGATACCTTCTTCTCCCGAATCCCTATGATCCGTCTCACCCGACAAAGTTTTTGGATTGGCAGTATCAGGGATGGGTTAATGTCTTTTCAGCAATAGCCAAATCCTGCGACGTTTTCTTTTACGAGGTTGGGGGAGGTTTTGAAAATCAGCCCGGCTTAGGCATACAAAAAATAATAACATGGTGGAAAGAGTTTGGGCTGGGACAGCCGACGGGGATCGACTTAAGCGGCGAGGCGTCCGGCAATCTTCCTGATCCAACTGTATTCCAGAAGCAGAATAATCGCCCGTGGCTTATAGGGGACACATATAACGTTTCTATAGGGCAGGGAGGCTTGCTTGTAACTCCGCTTCAGCTTGTAGATGCCGTATCGGCGATTGCGGACGGCGGGGTAGTTTATAATCCGCATCTTAATTTAAACGAAAAACCAAAAGAGATACTAAACCTCACTTCGCTGGAGCCGCAGTTTAAGATAGTTCAGCAAGGGATGATAGACACGGTCGCGAAACCGTACGGCACGGCCTATACTTTGCACACACTGCCCCTGCAAACGGCCGGAAAAAGCGGCAGTGCCCAAACACACCTGAATAAAGAAACCAACGCCCTGTACATCGGTTACGCGCCGGTTCAAAACCCGCAGATAGTCATGCTTATTCTTGTGGAAAACGCGACGGAAGGAAGCCTGAACGCCGTTCCTATATTTAAGGACGTGATGAATTGGTATTATACGAACAGGTTAGCCATAACTACTACAACGAGTGGATAATTATCGGATAGAGTATTAAAATAAGTTCACGTTAAAACGCAATGCACCATCTATTGGCCAGCTTTTCTTCAGTGTTTTCCGGCGCGGTATCGTCATACGGGTATTTTGGAATAGCCGTGCTGATGTTTTTTGAAACAGCCAATATTCCCATCCCCTCAGAGATTATAATGCCCTTTGCCGGTTTCATGGCTAATAAGGGAGATTTTATAATATGGCTCGTTATACTTGCCGGAGTTGCTGGAAACGTGGCTGGAGCGCTCACCTCATATTCTTTAGCCGGTAAAATAGACCACCACCTCCATGAAAAACCAACATATAAAATGGCGGATAGGTGGTTTAAAAAATACGGGGAGTTTTCCGTATTTTTCGGCCAGCTGGTTCCTATAGTAAGGACGTTTATCTCCTTTCCGGCCGGGATCCTTAAAATGAACTTCGCAAAATTCATTATCTTAACCTCGCTCGGGTCTATCATCTGGTCGTCGGTACTTGTTTACATAGGGTGGGTCTTAGGAGACAAGTGGAACACCTTGGAGCCGATATTTAGTAAATTTAATATCTTAATAATCGCCCTGATCGTCTTGGGTATAGTTTCTTTTATATGGTATCATTACAAGCATAATTGGAGACATGAAAACAGTAATAGCAAACTGGAAAAGTAATCCAAACTCGTTGCGGGAAGCGGCAAGACTCGCTAAAAGCATAGAGAAGCATGCCAGTCTTAACCGCAAGGCGGAAGTTGTAATAGCGCCTCCGTTTATTTATTTATCGGATGTCAAGAAAGAAGTTTCCACAGCCAAGCTTGGAGCCCAGGATGTTTTCGGAAACGAGGGGGGAGCGTATACCGGGGCGATAAACCTCGCTCAGTTAAAAAACACGGGAGTTAAATACGTCATTATCGGCCACTCGGAAAGAAGGCGGTATTTCGGCGAAACCGATGAGTTTATAAACAAGAAGGTCACGGCCGCTCTTGCTTACGGATTTAAAGTTGTCCTATGTGTCGGCAACAAGGAGAAGATGTCCGACCCATCAAACTTTGTGAACAAACAGCTTACCGCCGACCTGAAGGGAGTATCCAGCAAAGACAAGATACGCAACTTAATTGTCGCTTATGAGCCGATCTGGGCGATAGGCACGGGTAATGCCGATAACCCCCAAAGCGCGGCGGAGGTTTCTCTAAGGATTAAGGAGCATATTAATAAGTTAATGGGCGTCGGTAAGATAAAAGTTCTGTACGGCGGATCGGTTACCGATAAGAATATAAGATCGTTTATAAGTCGCAACAAAATAGACGGAGTGCTTGTCGGCGGGGCGAGTCTTAATCCAAGTATGTTTGGCCGCATAATCAAAGCCGCTAACGAGCTTGGTTAAATAAACCGCATGGAGAAAGTTTGGCTCCAGACAAAAGACAATAAAAAGATAGCCGGCCTGTATTATGAAACAGATAATCCAAAGGGCTGGGTTATCTATCTGCACATGATGCCCGCTGCCAAAGAGTCTTGGAATAAATTGGCGGAAGAGCTTTCTAAAAAAGGATATACCGGAATAGCTATAGATTTTCGCGGCCACGGAGAATCGGATGGCGGCCCGGATGGGTACAAGGACTTTTCCGATTCCGAACACGGCGCAGCAATAAACGATATCGAAGCCGCGGACAAGTTCTTGGAGAAGAAAGGAGTTAAAAAAGGCAAGGGAATAGTTGTCGGAGCCTCTATAGGAGCAAACTTAGCCTTGCAATATATAACTTCTCACCTAGAGTATACAATCGGCGTTTTACTTTCTCCCGGAATAAATTATCACGGAGTCGATACGATAACAGCCGCGGAAAAAATGCCGCCACAAGACAGGTTGATGTTTGTTTCGAGTGAAGACGATGTTGGAAATACGGATCAGGTAGACAAAATTATTCATTCTCTTCCAGACGGCGTTTATAGAAAAGAGGTCGTCTATAAAACCGCCGGCCATGGGACTAATATGTTTAAGACAGGCGAAGACCCAAACCTACTCGAGGCTTTAGTAAGTTTTGCAGAGTCAATTTCTCCGGCTTCTAGTCCAGAAAAATGCACAAGTTCACATACATATGGCACTCCTCGGGTAGATTGAGGAGTGATGAGGATATTCAATAAGTTAAGGGGAACG
Source organism: Candidatus Colwelliibacteriota bacterium (assembly GCA_014874305.1). GTDB lineage: Bacteria > Patescibacteriota > Minisyncoccia > UBA6257 > Colwellbacteraceae > JACWAO01. The sequence continues at coordinate 24,497 of JACWAO010000035.1, forward strand.
AGAGGTATTGTTAAGTCCTGGCAGGACGGTTTGCATAACCAAGAGTCGATCCATCGCGCCCGAGTCCTAGCTTTCTGGAAGAAGCATGGTCTTCTGGCGACGAAGGAGGCGTTCGGCGTCTCGAGAAGAACCCTGTTCCGCTGGCAAAGGGCGTCGCAAAGAGGAACTCTTGTCCCGGGGAATCGTGCTCCCAGGAAGAGGCGCAGAAGAGAGACTTCGCCACGAGTCTGCGATTTCATCGTTGCCGAGCGCAGCAAGCACCCTCGTCTGGGCAAGGAAAAGCTTCAGTCTATGCTTAAGGCCCAAGGATACGCGTACTCCGTTTCCACCGTCGGAAGAATCGTGGGTGATCTCAAGAAACGGGGTAGGTTGAAACAGCGTGCCGACATGAAACTGAACGCCGTATCCGGCAGACTGCACGAGTACAAGAAGCCTAGGGTCAGGAAAAAACACAGGCCGCAAGGAACGGACTGCCTGGAGCTCGATACCGTGGTCAGGTTCGTTTGCGGTACGAGACGCTACGTCATAACGGCCATCGATACAAAAACGAAGTTCGCCTTTGCCGGAGCGTATGCCAAACACTCCTCGACAACGGCGAGCGATCTCCTTAACCGGTACAAGGACGTATCCCCGGTTCCTATCGCACCCGTACAGACGGACAACGGAAGCGAATTCTCCGATCACTTCGAGAAAGCCTGCAAGAAGCTCAACCTCACTCATTATCATACCTACCCGCATTGCCCCAAGATGAACGGGGTTGTGGAGCGGTTAACCGCACGCTTTCCGAGGATTTCATCGCTTCCAACAAGTGCCTATTGCGTGACGACATCCCCGCCTTCAACCTGAAGCTTGCCGAATGGCTCCTCTGGTACAACAGCGAGAGACCCCACGCTTCTCTTGGACAAGTGAGTCCGCTACGCTATATTACCAATCGACTAACCCAGGGAGAGTGCCATATGTTATGGACGCGTACA
>JACWAO010000036.1 GCA_014874305.1 Candidatus Colwelliibacteriota bacterium
ACCTATCCGAGTTGTTACTGGAACATTGTTTAGCGATACGCCATTGGTAAGATCAAGAGCATTAATATGCAGAGTGTTATATGTCGATCCAGTAGATGTGCTTGAAACGGTAGACGTGGGCAGTACTACGTTTAGTGTCGCGGCGTCGCGGATCGTCTGGTTGCCGGTTGTAAATTGGCACGAAACCGGATAGGTATGCGTTCCAGGGGCGGTGTATATAACCGTAGTATACAGGTTATCTCCCCATGTAATCATGTTATTTGCCCAGTCGGCGCACTCTACAATTTTAGGAACCCACGGAAGGAAGTTTTGCAGGGGGCTTCCTGTATAATAAAATTTGGCCTGTATTATTGGTTTAGGATTAAAATACGCCGGAGGAGAACCCGGATATAAAACCGTCAACTCGTGTGATCCCACTCGATCAGAATTAAGCGAGGCGGTAACGCTTATCCTCCATCCGTTGCATTCCGAGTTCGAGGTGCAGTTAAAAGGATAGACCGTACTTATATCAATACTATTATTGGCAACCTTCCCGCTCTGATCCTTACAGACAACGGTATACGTAATGTCTCCGTTAACCGTAACCGTTTTGCTTCCGGATATGTCGGCTTTAGAGAAGCCGAACGGAATATGTGCCGCGCTCCAGGTCCACAATGATCCGCTTCCGGGACCCTTACAGCCCACTAACGGACTGTTAGTACTTGGGTTCGGAATCGCGTTCCACGTTATAGTGGATTGGCCTCTCGAATCAACCGTTCCCGGATTAGCGCTAATAATAACTTGAGGCCCGGGCGGCGCCTCGAGATACGTGGTCGCGAACGATTTCGGTACTGCGAAAAGCGCCAATAAGATACTCGCCAGTATAAAAATCCTCTTTGACATTTGTGTTTATAATACAACACGCGAGAAAAAGTTTAAATATTAAAGAAACAGGGGTGGTTTTTAGGCCACCCCTAGCGAAACGACGAAACCGAGCACGCGTTCGGGTCGGTGTACTGCAGATACACCCCCATTTCTTTTAGCGTCAGATACTGGACGCAGGCTGGATCCGAAGGCTTCCAGTTTGGGTTAGTGTACTTCGTGTACGTTATCCCCTCATCTGGAACCGTCGAATATACCGTAAATCCCGCAATAACTGCAGCGATCCACCTAGGGTCCGTGTAAACGGACGCTGGTATCGCGTCACTCCTGTTTAAACCGGGGAACGATGTGGAGTTCCATCCAAAGACCGCTCCGTCACCGACGTCGTTTAGTTCCCACCACCCCATGTTGATGACCCCTACATTGTCGTAGGGACCACCGTTGTTGCTGGCGTACTGGATAAGTCGTAACGTAGGAGCTACAAACCTGGCGTAGCTATTTGGCGCCTCTGTCTTGAGGGTCGCCATAGCTTGCGCCATCTGAGCCTGGAAGTCCGAGGGACCCTCGATTTTGACGTTCCCATTCTTGGGAAGCGGCGGAGGAGGCGGAGCCCCCTGCCCAACGCCCACCAGGAACGCGAAGCCGGTAGTAGGGTGGATGACCCCCCAGTACTTGGCGGTAGTTATACCGCCAACCGCCAGAAGAATGACGAACAGAAACGCCAGCAAAGCCTTCAGAGACTCGTTATCGTGCTTGGTCTGCACTGTTTTCTCACCTCTCCTAAGGAGCTGATTCGAAACTGACTCCAGTTTACCATTTATCGGCAAAGACGTCAATAAAAAAGAGCCTTACGCATTAGCGCGCAAGGCTCAGGAGTACACCAGAAGACACGACAGCATGGCAATGATGACGTTCGACGCCGCGAGGATTATTCCGAACCCTGTGTCGGACGTCAGTAGGATGAACGCGGCTTTCGCGGAAACAGCATGAACATTGAAAGGTGTTCCAGTATCAAGAAGCAGGGAGACGAACTCGAGTGGAACCCAGGCCACGACTACGCTTACGGCTACGCACGCGTAATCTGGCAGACGACTTGTCGAAACGAGATACGCGAGAAACGTTCCGCACAGGAATCCCGCGGCATAGCGGTATATAGTGAAGTCGTTGGAGCTGTAGAACGCCGGGTTAAAGAAACCCTGGATCATCCGTTGGTCGTTCCAGATTGCCGCCGAGACCCGTAGAGCTACGTCTCCAAGAAGCGGCGCTACGATGAAAGCAACGACAACCACTAGAATGATTCTTAAGATTAACGATGTCAAAGAACGAACCGTCACCGTAAACACCCCTTTCGGCTAGAGGTTAATATAGATGAATAAGCGGTTATTTGTAAACCCCGTAGGGTTTTTACAGGGTAAACCGGAGTTATTCTTTAATCAGGAAGTTGGCGTTATGAGCCTCATCAATGGCCGGTCCTTTGATTATCGCTATCGGTTCCCCTTTAGTAACGATGGTTGAGGAGGAGACCATTGGCTCAAAGTACGAATAAAATTTAAAGGTGGTGGTCGTATTATTTGAAGCAATGATTACGTCGCCCGCCGTATAAACACCCTGGTTGGTATAATCCGGCACTCCGTAGTTGAAGACTCCGGTAAACGGAGCGAAAACGAAACTTCCCGACGGCAAGTTAAAGGCCAGATAATTATTTCCGTCGGCTTCCTTAATCGTCACTCCTTTGGAACAATATTGATTATCCAAATAGGCACACGAACCCGGATGCTGACCAAACACGTAGGTTCCGATTAGCCGAGGCAGGGGCGAGATTGCTATAAAAATCAATATTAATACACCTATAGCGGATAGGGAAAGAACTCTCTCTATTTTATAAGATCTTTCTCGTCTAGCTTTCTGTTTCGCTGATTTTTTTCTCATTGGTTCATCAGCTTCTTCTAAAACATCTAACACCTTATCGATCTGCGCGCCTGAATAAAGGGAATGTTCTTTGGTCAGCCATTCCTTTATTCTGTTATCGCTCCAGCCATCTCGTCTCTTGTCTTTTACAAGAGATATTAATTCGGGATCTATACTAACTTTTTTCCGTTCTTCTTCATCCATAAATGGCTTTATGTTAAGTATATAATAAAACCAATCGGGTCTCCACCCTAGAGGCCCTTCGATATTGCTCAGGGTTTTTTACTTTGCCGCAAGCGGCGAAGTAAAAAAATTAGAACATTATATCCTCTTCCGCGCGAGTGTAAGAATGTATCTCCTTCTTGGAGAACCAGAGATTAAGCTCGTTTTTGGCCTCCTGCGGATTGCCTGAAGCGTGAACGATATTGTGGATCGATCTCTTCTCGAGGTTGCCGAGTATGGCGGAGTCTACTGAAAAGTCTCCGCGAATAGTCCCCATCTCGGCCTTGGCCGGCAGGGTGTGTCCGACTATTTTCCTTACCATTTCTATGGCGTGTATCCCCTCTATGGCGACGGCGACAACGGGGCCGGATGTCCAGTAATCAAAAAGCCATCCGCGAATAGTTTTCCCTATCTTAATGGGGTCGGTAGTACCGACGTACTTTTCGGGGTCCATCTTGTTTTTAACATAATCCTCCAGGCTTTTGTTGCCAACTGAGGCGAGCCATTCCTGGCTCTTCGGGAGGTGCTCGTCGATTATCTTTTTATCGGCCTGAACCATTTTTACGCCGATTACTTTCAATCCCCTCTGCTCCACGCGATGTACGATCTCTCCGATCAATCCCCTTTTTACTCCGTCCGGTTTGACTATCAAAACTGTTCTTTCTTCTTTCAGCTTCATTTTGTTTTTATTGTTTTTGTTCTTGTTTAATAATTAAATGTAATTCTTCAAGCTGGCTTTGGTCAACCTCTGAGGGAGCCCCCATCATCGGATCGCGCCCGTCGCCGGTCTTTGGAAACGCCATAACCTCGCGGATGTTCGGCTCTCCTTCAAGAATCATTACGAAGCGGTCTATTCCCGGAGCTATTCCCCCATGCGGCGGAACTCCATAGTTAAAGGCCTGGAGCATGTGGCCGAACTTTTCCTTTATGTCCTCTACCTTGTTGCCCATCGCCTCGAAAACCGCGGCCAGAAGTTCGGAGTCATGAATCCTTATAGATCCTCCCCCTATCTCGTACCCGTTTAAGACAAAATCGTACTGCTTGGCCTTTATGGAAGCGGGATTGGATTTAAACCTGCTCTTAAAGTCTTCTACTCCGCTGACTTTCGGCTGGGTAAACGGGTGGTGCACCGCGTCCCATCTTTTTTCGGTCTCTTTCCACTCTAACATCGGAAAGTCCACGACAAAAAGAAAGGCCAGTTCGTCCGGATTATTCTTATCATCTCTTACATCCGGCTTATCGCTCCCGTAATTTTTCATCGCTTCGTCGTAACTCATGCGCGGTATGCGGCCGTTCGCGTCGAGCTTGAGTTTTTTATTGGGATAAAGCTTTTTAACAAGGTCCAGATAAAGCTTCTCGATAAGTTCCATCACGTCATTTTCATCGACAAAGCTCATTTCAATATCGAGCTGGGTAAACTCCGGCTGGCGGTCGCCTCTCGTATCCTCATCCCTAAAGCACCGCACTACCTGGAAATACCTCTCGAGTCCGGCGATCATCAGCAACTG
>JACWAO010000037.1 GCA_014874305.1 Candidatus Colwelliibacteriota bacterium
ACAAAATCTCCGGCTTGGTTCGTGCTCTTGTTCCACGGCCCGAAACGCACGCCCAGGTTCACAAGCACCGGTTTTTCATTAGAAGAAGCGGAAGAAGTCGTGGAATTATTAATAGCGCTGGAGTTGATGCTTGGTTTGACGGCCGGACCGGTTTCATTAGCGCTGTTACTGCCTGCGGATATATTTTGATTGCCGCCGACTCCTGCGTCGGTAAAACCGCCCGGTACTTGAGATGAGATATCGATACTCGCCCAGGCGGGATCGGAGGTCGCGCTTACCTGGTCAACAATAAGATAAATCGACGGGCCTAAAGCAGAGTATTGGTGCTGGCCCACGAATCTCGAGAAGGCGTTATTGTCCGTAATATCGAGATTTGCCGCAAAACCGCTATCAGTCGAGGAAACGCCGGTCAGCTTTATCGTAAACGGTTGGTAAACGGCCGACTGGCCTACATAGAGCCTGGTATAGGACCTGCCGCCGATAGCATTGGATTGCGTTTCTCCGGCATAGTTACCCATGGAGTGAATGCTAACTTGGTGGCGGCGGACAACGCTCCATCCGACTATGCCGGCCGCAATGGCGCTTATCACGATGATGATAAGTATAACACCAGCAAATCCCCCCTGCCCTTCTTCCATTTATTCTATTTTAAACTCTTTTCGTTCCTGGTACTAGCTTACTTAATAAACTTAAACGAGGAAACAAGGCGCTCGAAATACGCAAGATCATCGCTTTGGACGCTGTTAATGTAAATGTTGTATATCGTGCCGCTCCTGAATAGAACCACTTCTTCGCCGCTCTGAGGATACGCCTGGTAGCTAACCACAACTCCGGAAACTCCATCTATGGTTATATCGGCCTTCCCCGAGTACTTCGCGCTCACGCCGCCAAGGAAGGAATCAATCGACTTCTGGTTTTTGAAGACCTCAACGCCGCCGAGTCCGGAGGTGCCGGTGGCGTCGGGACCGAAAAGCGAGTTGTCCTTGTTGTACTGATTGACCGCCGCGTTCCAGATTGACGGGAACTCAAAAGCGTATCCCCCGTCCGTATTGGTAAACGAGTTAATCGGAAAGATCTGGATGCAGTTGGAGTAAGTCGTCGTCCCCTGCTCCATAACGAAAGCGCCGTATCCCTTGCTCCAAAACACCATCGATTCATCGGCATTCGCGTAACGGCTTCCATCAGCGGAAACGGTCTGCCCTAAAGCCAGTTTCCTGCCATCGCTTAAAGCCAGAGCCGCAACGCCATTAGGCTTTGGCGGTTCTCCCGGAGCCGGCGCGGGAGGCGTCTGCTTGTTCTTATAGAAGGCCGCCGAGATTGTTTTCCCGCCATCGCAGGAATAAGAGGCCTTCGCGATCAGCACCAGACCAGATGCGCGCCACAACACAACAATCGCCGCAACAAAAATAGCAACCGCTACGGCCGCTATAATCCAGTATTTTTTATTCATAGCAATTATTAAACTGCTCGGCCTTTCTTGTTGCTTATTATAGCACTTATAAACAAGAACCGAAAAAGCATGGCGGGAGATCGTTATTCAGATACCACCTGCCCCGGTATTCAACAATTTTTATAACTTCGCCTGAACTTGTTTTACAGATACCATGTGAACTGGTTTTTGAAAGCAGCTCCACGCATCCTCTAAACGCATAATAATTATCGAAACTGCTGTGCGCTTTGCGCAAAACAAAGAACTGATTTACCGCTCCGATTACCGCAAGCGCGGCGAGGACAAAAGCAGTAACTATTAAGACTTTCTTAACCCGCATGTTACTGACCCAACGTCTCTTTTTTAATGAAGTTCTGGATATCACTCACCGTGCTCATAAGCTGGGCCGGAAAGATTATGGTCGAGTTCTTTTCCGCTCCTATCTCGGCGAGCGTCTGCAGGTTGCGTAACTGTAGGGCCAGGGGGTGCGCCATCATAATGTCCGCGGTGTCGGCAAGCTTTTGGGCCGAAAGGTACTCTCCTTCCGCGGCGATTATCTTTGCCCGCTTCTCCCTCTCCGCCTCGGCCTGCTTGGCTATCGCCCTCTGCATATCATCGGGAAGCTCTATGTCCTTTATCTCCACGGCGCTCACTACCACTCCCCACTGCTCGGTAAAAGAGTCTAAAATCTTTGTTATCTCCGCGTTAATAACGTCGCGCTCGGACAGTATCTCATCCAGCTGGAACTTGCCGACTACGTTTCTTAACGAAGTCTGGGCGATCTGGTCTATCGCCTCGCGAACGCTTTGTATCGCCACGATGCTCTTGACCGGATCGACTATCTTGTAATACGAGACGGCCGAAACATCAACCGAAACATTGTCCTTCGTTATTATCTTCTGTGCCGGCACGGGAAGAGTTACTGTGCGTAAATCTATACTGCGCATGACATCGATAAACGGAAAAATCCAGGTCAGCCCCGGGTTTCTTATCGAGATTATCTTTCCAAAGCGGAAGACTACCCCCTTCTGGTACTGCTGAACGACTCTTATCCCGATAAAGATAAAGAACAAGACGATGATTATTATGGTTGTAGGCATAACATTATTAAACACCGCTTATGCCGCCTGTGCAAACCCTATAGAGATTCCAGCTCTGCTGGAAGCTTTTACGGGGTAAGCC
>JACWAO010000038.1 GCA_014874305.1 Candidatus Colwelliibacteriota bacterium
CTCAAAACGGCCAAGAAACCGTTTTATAACCTTATGATGTTTCCCTACCCTTCGGCCGAGGGACTGCATGTCGGGAACGCTTACGCTTTTACCGGCAGTGATGTTTATGGCAGGTTCAAGCGGCTTCAGGGATATGACGTGTTCGAGCCGATAGGGTTGGACGGCTTCGGCATCCACTCCGAAAACTACGCGATAAAAAAAGGCGTACATCCGGTGAAACAGGCGAAAGTGTCCGAAAAGAATTTTTATCGCCAGCTGCAGATGATGGGAAACGGCTTTGCCTGGAACGAACACCTCGAGACTTATGATCCGGAGTACTACAAATGGACGCAATGGCTTTTCGTGCAAATGTGGAGGAGCGGCCTTGCCTACCGCAAGAAACAATCCGTAAACTGGTGCCCGTCCTGTAAAACAGTTCTGGCCGACGAGCAGGTTATTTCGGGAAAATGCGAGAGGTGCGGAACCGAGGTTGAAAAAAGAGAGTTAGAGCAGTGGTTTTTCAAGATAACCAAGTACGCCGACAAACTGCTTAAGGATCTGGACAAGATCGACTGGTCGGAGAAGGTAAAAATAGCCCAGCGCAACTGGATAGGGAAATCGAGCGGCGCGCTTATCGCATTCAAGGTTCGCGGAAAACCGCAATCGATAGAAGTGTTTACCACGAGGCCCGACACGATATTCGGAGCGACATATATCGTTCTGGCTCCCGAGCACGAAATCGTTTCCGGTCTCAAAGGATCCGCCGAGAATATAAAAGAGATAGATAAATATATTTCTCTATCAATCAATAAGTCCGAGGAAGAACGCATCGCGGAGAAGAAAGAAAAAACCGGAGTCGAGCTTAAGGGGATTCGGGCCATAAATCCGGCCAATGGCCAGGAGATACCGATTTATATAGCCGATTACGTGATAGCTTCTTACGGCACGGGGGCGATTATGGCCGTTCCGGCGCACGATGAACGGGATTTTGAATTTGCCAAAAAATTCCGTTTGCCGATAAAGGAAGTTGTTTCTCCGGTTAAAGATGAGATGTCCGAAAAGATGAAGGAAGCCTATACCGGAGCGGGATACCTCGTTAATTCTGGAAAATTCAGCGGGCAGAAATCGGAGGAAACGAAGGACGATATTATTTCCCACGTCGGAGGCAAGAAAGTAACCACTTACAAACTGCGCGACTGGCTTATCTCCCGCCAGAGATACTGGGGCCCGCCCATACCTATGATCTACTGCGGGACCTGTGCCTTAGCTAAAAAAGGAGAGAATAAAGACATGCCCGGGTGGTACGCCGTTCCGGAAGCCGATCTGCCGGTAAGACTTCCCATGGTACAGGACTTTCGTCCAACCGGCACGGGACACTCTCCCTTAGCCGCGGTAAAATCTTTCTACGAAACAAAGTGTCCGGCCTGCGGAAGCAGGGCTGTACGCGAAACCGATGTGTCCGATACTTTTTTGGATTCCGCCTGGTATTATCTTCGCTACCCGTCGGTGAACGCCAAAAACTCTTTTGCCGAAAGCGCGCCTGCGCCGCGCGGAAAGAAGATTGAACTTCCGTGGAATTTGGGAGTTACTAAAAAATGGCTTCCGGTGGATATGTATATCGGAGGGGCAGAGCACGCGGTACTGCACCTGCTCTATACCAGGTTCGTGGCAATGGCGCTCAAAGACTGGGGGCTTATGAGTTTTAACGAGCCGTTTAAAACCTTCCGCGCCCACGGCTTATTGCTTAAAGAAGGAGCGAAAATGTCCAAGTCCAAGGGGAATGTCGTTAATCCTGACGAATATGTCGCCAAATATGGCGCGGACACGATAAGAACGTATCTGATGTTCCTGGCTCCACTCACGCAGGGGGGGGACTGGTATGATTCGGGAATTATGGGAATAGTTCGCTTTCTGGGACGCGTTTGGGATATAGGAGGAAAAAAACAAGCGAAGCAGAAGAGTATCTCGAGATGGATGCACGCGCGCATCAAAAAGATAACCGAAGATATTTCCTCCTTGCATTACAACACCGCGATTGCCGAACTTATGATCGCCTTAAACCGCTTTGAAGAAGAAGGTGTTGGAGAAAAAGACTGGCAGGCTTTTCTTGTTATGCTATCCCCGTTCGCGCCGTTTATAGCCGAAGAGCTGTGGGAAAAGAGCGGGGGAAGATACTCGATCCATCGCGCCTCATGGCCGAAGTTCAATCCGCTCTCGGCGGTGCCGGAGAAAATCGAGCTGGTTATCCAGATCAACGGAAAAATGCGCGGAAAGCTGGAAGTTAATAGCGGCATTACCGAGAACGAAGCTAAAAGGCTTGCCATGGAGCTTGAGGCGGTTAAGAAACAGACGACTGGAAAAACAATTAGAAAGGTGGTATATATTAGCGGTAAGATACTTAATATAGTTGTCTAAGACACAAGGCGGAGCCAAGCCCTTTAAAAGCCCGATAAAATCTGTAAATCCGCCTCTAAAAACCCCCAACTTTTGCGGGTTTTGCCCTACGGATATACCCAACCACCCGCCTTTAAACTGTCCTTAGGTATCTATTGACAGAATACAGATTCCGTGCTTTAATAACCCAATCGCGTCAACAACCGTTTAAATTAACAGACAATTTTTAATTAAAAATTAATAAAACTATGGACCAAAGAACATCGACATGGAGAACCGTTGGTATAGTGATAATAGTAGTTTTACTATTAAGTCTTCTGCACTATATCTTCACGAACTTCTCAAAATCCGTCCATCTTTTAGGATCCGGATTGACCGCTTTCGTTTCGGCGTTCGGCGGCCCAAGCGGTACATCTTTGACCGCTATTTCCGGCCTTACCGGAATTGCCGGAAATGGAGAAGTCACGCTGGTGTGGCCTAATCAGTACAGCCA
>JACWAO010000039.1 GCA_014874305.1 Candidatus Colwelliibacteriota bacterium
CAAGGATAGATTCTAGTGGGTTCTTGGTTATCCACAAGCAGAGGGCAAGTTTAATGGTATTCTGTGGTATAATTGAAGCAGGTAAGATACTGTGCCGAAGGTGAGGTTGGCATGGTTGAAGAAAGGTCGGAGTTAACACAAGGGATTATAGAAGAGAGAAATGGCAGGTCAAAATTGGGTAGGTACGGTGACGTTTCCTCTAGCACAGGTTTGGAATCAGTTTGTTGGATACTTACCGGCGGCAATCGGCGCTTTAATCGTTTTCATCGTTGGTATCGTAATTGCCGTAGCGTTGGGTTCCGTTGTAGAGAAAGCGTTGGCGGCCTTGAAAGTCGATGCCTTGGTGGAACGCACCGAGCTCGACAAGGACTTGAAGAAGGGAGGTGTTACTATGACTTTATCCAGGTTTATAGGAAGAATTTTTTACTGGTTCTTCCTTATAGTTACCCTGGTCGCGGTTGTGGGTATCCTTCTTGGATCTTCGGTAAGTGTTTTCACTATTATCCAACCGGTTGTGTCATACATACCGCAGGTAATAGCGGCCATCATCATCCTTCTCGGCGCAGTTATATTAGGCAGATTTTTTGCCAGCGTCGTCAGGGCGGCTGTGGCTGGTTCGAAGTTGCACTCGCTTAAGTTCTTGAGTGCGCTCACTTACTATGCGTTGGTGGTCTTCGGAGTTATCGCCGCCCTCGCGCAGTTGGGCATAGCGACTCAGTTCCTCTACGCTATTTTTGTAGCGTTTATAGCTATGTTCGCCTTAGCCGGTGGATTGGCTTTCGGTTTGGGAGGTAAGGAGTATGCCGCCCACCTCCTTGAGAAGTTCAGGGAGCAGGTTGAGGAAAGATAGTTAGTAGTAGTTTGTGTAAATGAAAGGCCGCAGAAATGCGGCTTTTCATTATGGCGTGCTTGCTAAAAAATTCGCCTCCGTATAAATCTCAGAAATTTTGGCCTTTAGGTTAGAGACGGTATCAGCCCGCGGCTTTTGGCGAAGGATGAGGAAAATGATATTATTATTTCGTTGAAGCTAAACAGAGCCCCATCTTTTCGAGAGTGGGAATACGGGGGTTTGTAATAGCAGAATGTTATTGGTTCCATGAAAAAAATAGTTTGTCTCGGAGGAGGAAACGCGATGCCCAAGGCGGTCCTTGAAGGATTGAAACACTATCCGGTCAAACTATCTGTTATTTGCGCGATGCTGGATTCCGGCGGGTCGGCCGGAAGGTTGCGCAGGGATTATAAAATAGTCTCTCCCGGAGATATTCGCCGCGCTCTTATAGCTCTGGCAAACACGTCTCCTCTGATGTCCGATCTCTTTAATTATCGTTTCGAGTTCGGAGAACTTAAGGGGCACAACTTCGCCAACTTACTTATTACAGCGCCGGAGCTTTCGTCCAACAGTTATGAAAAAACGATAAACGAGGTCAGAAAGATTTTGAAAATAAGGCACGAGGTTCTGCCAGCGACGCTAGACAAGTCGCAATTGTGCGCGGTCTTGGAAAACGGAAAAATTATTCGGGGCGAGACGAATGTGGATGTGCCAAAACACAACGCCAAGCTCCGCATTAAAAAAGTCTTTTTGCGGCCCAAAGCGAAAGCTTATGATAAATC
>JACWAO010000040.1 GCA_014874305.1 Candidatus Colwelliibacteriota bacterium
GAGAGTATGTTTTCTGACTTTCCCCCGTCCTACTTCGGTGGAGCTTCAAAAGAGGAGTTGTTACGGGGAATTGGAGCCTTTTATTCAAAAGAAGAGCAGATAAAATATGGTGTTATTGGTATTAAGATCGGGCTGGTGAAATAAATAAGGGACTCTCCGTCCCCTTCGTCTACGTACGTAAACAAGGAGGTTGGGCGATAGAAATGTTATGGTCCTACCGTCTCTATTAGAGATTCTGCCGTCTTGATAGGGGTTGTACATAGGGTCGTAATCATACGACGATCCATTCTCTCCCATCAACCGCGGAGAGTTTCTCGCGTTCAGCGAGTAACGACTTCGTGCTACGAAGGACTATCGAGCTTGGTGCCTATACAAGTCGAATGATTCCGAGTAGTATTTAGCGTAGACAGACCTGTACCTCGGAGGTGTATCGGGATGATTCGACGTCACCTGCTAGATAGCGAGATCATGATGCTTTTAATGAAAACAGCGAGCCGCGAGCTTTGGTCATACGCAATCGGTCATTTTAGGGAGTGTGTCGCCTGCACGGAACGCAAGAGCGCGCTGGCTAGCGAAATTACGGAGCAGAAAGCAAAAAGCGACGTGACTGTGTTTAGAGTCGTACGTCAGGAAATTGCGCAGGAAAATAGCGATTATTCTAAGCTGGGACGCCCCGACGCGCACGAGTAAGTAGATATTAAAACAGCCCGCTTGATTAAGTAAAGGCCAAGCGGGCTAAATTATTTTGAGATCATAGTTTTGTGCTCCATAAGCAAAAGCGTCATAAACTTACTTGCAGGCGTGGGGGTATAGATAAAAGAAGCGGTGAGTAGTTTGGTGGGACGGGCTTATACGTAGCGCATTCCTTCAAGTCTTTGGATGTAAGCATAGACGTCTATATCTGATTGGGAAGCGTTAACTTTTGTAGGCCCTAAGGATATATTGAGGCAAAGTCTACAGATTTAACCCCATCTAGAGAATCCTCTTACAATTTTTGCAATATATCTTCTAATAACTTTTTATGTACCCTCCCAATAGATTGTTTTTTGTATCTCCGGAAAATATTAATAAGGTCGCTTTGAAGTATAATGGCGTCAATCATCCCCTCGCGCTCCGCGTAGTTTAATTTTCTGGATTCAAAAAGGTCTGCGAATAGTAAATGAAGCAGTTCGTGCCCTACTGTTTCTATAACCCTTTGTTTGTCTAGTTTTCCTCGTAAACGGACAAAGATTATATTGGGACGAGTATATTTTCCTTCCGGGCCGAAACAGCTCACGTGGCAGTCATAAATTGGGCTGAGCTTCTTACCCCTGAGTTTTTTAACCGCCGCGAAATATTCTTTCTCAATCTTTTTCCATTCATTTCTCAACCAAACCATCTTCTTGTTCAATAAGTCGGACCCTACCTTCATTTCCTTATTAATCGAATCCTTGTTCTTGGGGAAAAAAGCGTCAAAGTTCTCAGATTCAAACCACGCTTTTTCTTCAAGGAGGTCGTTTAAATACTCTTTTTCTCTTATTTTCTTGTGGGAAAAAATAACTTGTGGCATATTCAGATTTTAATCTGGATTCCATGAAATGAGAATAAAAACGCGGGGGTAGGATAAACCCACTCCCGCGTGGCACGAAGTCGTTACTCGCTGAACGCGAGAAACTCTCCGCGGTTGATGGACCGAAGGAAAAAAGAGACGTCCTCTAGTATGATGGCCATTTCGTAGGTCTTATGTACACTATCCGCTCTGATTTCCATAGATAATTTCTATTTTCCCCGGATTTCTTTTTCAAGAAACTTACCCAAGAAATCCTGAGGCGGTAATAAGACTAACTCCTTCCAAGGCATATTTTTGTGCGTCCCGCGAAAATCTTTAACGAGCATGTATCCGATTGAGTAGCCCGTCCACCTCTTAAATTTACTGCTGCCATAAGCGATGTCTTCGTAGAGTTTGAAACTCTTTGAAAATAGTTTGTTTCTTATTATTTCAAGTTCTGCTTTAGTCTCTTTTCTATTTAGAGCGGTAGACCATGGTGACGGCCCGCCGTTAAAGATTTCCTCTCTGAAAACCTCGGCTAATCCTTCCATGATTATGCGATCGAGTATTGAGTACTGTTTCTTGCAGTGGGCGTTGTAATAAGCAAGATGATTCCACTCATGGGCGATTGTTTCACGGATGGATTTCTGCGTAAAAGTCTTCGTATTTATGAATAGATGCAGGGTTCTGGAATACGGCGCGAACGCGTTAACTCCTCCGAATTGAGCGTCTATTTCCTTGTCTTTTGGAAACCAGGGGAAGGTTAGGATATAAATCGGCAGGTTCTGAACTGGAAGCGGAATGATTCTTTGGCACTTTTTTGAAGCCGAAAGCACAGAGGCTTCTACTTTGTCCTTCAGCTTCCTGGTATTAAAAATCGGGGTGTTGCCGTTTCGCAGAAAATTATCTCCTATTAAGTTAAATATGTGTTTCTTTAAGTCCTTTTTCTTCAAAAACCCTGCGAATTTTAGCCAATCAGCCGCTTCTACTTTGTCGAATATCTCATTAACAACTTGCTCCTTACCTTTAATTGGCCTAAAGGCGCTTGGTATGAAAAACTTGGCTTTTATAAGCTTGGTATTATCGGCTTGCGTCATCGATATAATGATATATGAGAAAAGATAAGGCGGGAAGCTAAGCTTCCCGCCTTGCATAGTCACGCGAAAGGGTGCGGAAACTTGGTAATGTCCTTGTAGGAGAAGGACGGTTTCCCAAATTTACCGGCTACTTCGTACAAGCGCTCCATGCCGGCAGGCTCTTGCCTGTAGCCGAAAGTCATGGGAACCATGCCGGGCACGATTGAGCGGACGATGTGCAGATCGCCGTTGCCGCCCAATGATTCGGGTAGCTGGAGAGGAATGGTTATCAGTTTCCAGCCCTTGACGGAGAAGATGTCCATCAGTTCCCGCCAGGAGCTGGCTGAGTTTCTGCCGATTCGGCCGAACGGAACGACGTCTCGGCCGAGCGTTAGAAAATCAGCTCTGCGGAAGAATCTTTTCTGTTCGTAGAGGGCTCCGTGATCCGATGGGACCCAGACGTTTCTGGGGCTTTTGTCGTCTGGCGGACCGTTCTGAAGCCGCGCGAGTACTGAACCCTCGACTTCCATCAGCGGGTGGCTTACAGCGTGTTCGAGATCGAAACTCGAGCATGCCGCGCAGGTGGTATAGAAAATCTCCTCGTTTTGCGCGTAAACGAAAACCACGGGGGCCAGGCCCAGAGAGATATCTTTGATCCAGATCCGGAATCCTGCTTTTTCTAGGTCGGACACGCGTTTCCCGATCTCCTCCGGTAATGTCTCTAACGCAACCGCCGGCGAGCTGAGCCGGGCCAAGTACGTGGTCATGAACGAGTCGCGCTCGACGAGTTCCAAGACGGAGGTAACAGCGGCCGCATTCCGATCGGGGTTGGCAGCTGCGCCCGAGGAGTTGGCGTATGCGTAAGGCATACGCGTGCGTGCCGTCGGGAAGTACACCAGATCCGCGATTACACGGCAGTCGCGGCCAGACATTTCGTCTCGCCCCGTTACCCACTCGTACTCCGATTCCACGCTGAAAGGGGCGAAGGGGAAGTTCTTGAGCCTGTACTGGGCGGGGTGGAATCTTACGATCTCCCGCGGGTCTATGGCATCGCTAATATCGCTGACCTTGGCTTTTATTAGCGAGCTCGGTTTGTACCCGCAAGCGCCCCACTCTTTCGCCTCCGAAACAGCTTTTGTAGCCGCCAGGGGTGGAGAGAACGCTCTGCCGTATGACCAGCTCCTTTCGGGCGAAACGCGCGCGATAGCGATTGCGAACGGAACTCTGTAGGAATCGGCCACCGGGTTGCCCCAGAGGACGGTAACGCCAATCTTCTGCTTCTCCTCGGCGTTGCCTTCGTATCCGAACAGGATCGCTGTCAGCGGCCGGTAATCATCGTGCAGTCCGATAGCCTCGGAGAGGCTTCCTTCAAGGAAACCGCCAATCTCGACTGTTGCCAGTCCTTTTTCCGAAGCGGCAAGGTGGATATTCTGAGCGGCGTGGCCGGCTTCCAGCGGTACGAACAAAGCGCTTCGGTTTCCGTACTTCTCGCCGGTTATCCCGAAAGATCCGCTGATTATCACGACCCCCGCAGCCGCTTCCAAGACCAACGGATCGACAAACGCCCTGGCTAGTTTGTTAAGATCGCTTCTTACTAACTCTAGCCCGACCGTCTTCGGTGAAGACGCGGAGATTTCGTACACGCCGTTGCCGATCCCACCGACCTCCCGAAGAAGGGCGACGTGAAACGCCAACGGATACAAAGCTCCGGCCGAAGGAACTGTTCTGTGATACCCCGTTCCGTCGGTTTTGCCGTAACCGCTCCAGAGAATGTCTGACAGGTCTTGCGGGGAGATATCGCGAGCGGAAAACGATCGGGTGGAACGGCGGCTGTTTAGTAGATCGGAGAGGGGCGAGGAAGATACGTTGAGCGATATCGTCGGACGATTGCCCTCGTCTCGCGTTCTAGCTAGAGCAACCATCCTTTCTACGTCTTCATCGGACCGAAGCGTAGGAAAGCGTTGCGGATTTTCAACTAAACTCCAAACAGCGCCCGCGAAGTTACGACTATCAACCAATACGCCGGAGGAGACCAGATCGGACGCTAATTCCCTAAGTGACGATTCATCCCACTTGTCCTTAAGCACCGCGATAACGTCTTCCAGAGAGCGCTGTCCGTCGCACAGCCTGATCAGGCCGGCTATGAGCGTACCAGGGGCCTCGACGACTACTTCCTTGTCGAACCTGAAGAAGGTTGTCCTCCCTTTAGCGACAACCGATGGCGCCGAGAAAACCGGGACTAATACCTCTTTCACCTCTGCACACCCTTTCTTCTAACGAGCAAAATTATCCTAGATATACCTTAAAACTCCAAAGAATGCAAAAACTTGAATGAAACCAAAAATGTGTAGGGCACGACAATCGAGTTGTCGTGCCCTATGTTCGCGGCTACTTGCTACCGCACTTGCCGTTGCAGCTTCCGCCGCCGCTACTGCACTGCACCTGGAGCCTGACCACGCCAGCGTTCGGCCGCTTCGGTTGGACCGAAACCCGCCAAGTAAACTGCTTCGGAGCACGCATCCGACACTCACCTCCCTTAGGTACAAATACATAGACATAGTAACCTATTAATCACAGCAAGTGCAACCTGCCCTTGCACATCTGTGAACGACTCCTTTAAAAGAACAACCGTTTTAATTGGAGTTGGGTTGTAAAACTCGAGTTGGAGGCGATCCTTATTTTAGATTAAATTGTTTTCTTTTATGATCAGCTGTGTTGATATAGATTCCCTTGTGCGGTTTCCCGAGGTTGTTATTTTTTATGAATTATGGAGCCATTTCGCGAACTGGACTTCTGCGTCTCCCCATATATCTAAAAATTGTTGGTAGTTTTCATTTCTGATTTCCCCCATGAACTTTCCTTGCGGATTATGCGGATGATCCGGAATAAACAATCGATCGATAAAACTCCCCTCATTTAAAGAAAGTGTTTCCGCAATACGTCCAATACAGCCGCTTTCAAAAATTTTAGGTTCTTTCCCCGGTTCGCAATACGCAAGAGAGTTTTTGATCCTTGCCTTTCTGTCGGGAAGATCCTTTAACACCCGGAAGAACCGATCCGCTCCGATTTGTTTATCTACATAGTGGACAAAAGGCCCGGGAAAACCATCTAATCCTTCTATAAAAAAACCGGAATCCATCTTAACAACGGGTTTGTTGAGTAAATTTGCTCCGTATTTCGCAGAGTAGGCCGCAATTTCACTATTATCTTCGGACTGTATCTCGGGAATCCACGGCTTTTGGATTTCTACTTCGATATCATATCCAGCAATGGCTTGTTCAAAACTCTTTTTTTTCCTCTCGTTTCCCGTAAGTAATATGATTTTTTTAGACATATGGTTTGTTTTTTTAATCACTGAATAAATATTATAAATATATACTCCGAATTATTTATTGACGAACCACTTAGCGAAGTCAATCCAGATATAATCTTCGGCCTTGTGACTAAAGGAGTTTTGAGCCCTTCTTTCGCCAATGGTAAAACCGTCGAATTCAGCGATATTTTCGATTGAGTTGCCAATGCCCCGCGGCTCATTAGCTATAACTCCCCAGAATTCCTTGCTGAATTCCTTAAGC
>JACWAO010000041.1 GCA_014874305.1 Candidatus Colwelliibacteriota bacterium
CTGGTGTGCCCACAAGGGTTTCTCATTTGATCATGGGAAGTCCGTAAAGCGCCCATAGCTCAGTGGTAGAGCGCTTCGTTGACATCGAAGAGGTCTGAAGTTCGATCCTTCATGGGCGCACCCTTCGACTCGCTTGGTCCGCCTCGCCGGGCTGTAGCCTATGGCGGAGGAGGAGCGAAGGCGGACGTAGGCGACCTCCGCTCGCTCAGGGTAAACACGTATCGTTTTTATAATTACATCTATGCTGAAACTAAAGCGGGTTTACGAAAAACCGGAAAAGAGAGACGGCAAGAGAATACTTATAGACGGTCTTTGGCCGCGCGGATTAACCAAAGAAAAAGCTGAAATAGATATATGGATGAAGGAGGTTGCTCCAAGCGCGGGTTTAAGAAAGTGGTTTAGCCATGATCCGAAGAAATGGACGGAATTTAAGAAAAGATACCGAGAGGAACTTAAGGATAAAAAGGAATTTTTAAGCCGGATAAAATCTCTGGCTAAAAAAGGAACGGTTACCATTCTTTATGGCTCCAAAGAAGAACGCTTTAATAACGCGAATGCTCTCAAGGAATTTTTAAGACTGTGAGTGAAAGTAAAATTATTTCAGAACCGGAGGTGATTTACGAATCGCCGGATTTTGTCGCGGTTAACAAACCCGCCGGGCTTTTAATGCACGAGACAGCCGTCTCAAAGAAAAGCGATATAAAGGAAAAAACGCTGGCCGGTTGGGCCGCTAATAAATATCCGGAGATTCTTTCGGTTGGCGACGATCCGGAAACCAGGCCGGGCATCGTCCACAGGCTGGACAAGGAAACGTCGGGAGTCGTCCTTATTCCACGGAACCAGAAATATTTCGAGTATCTTAAAAGCTTGTTTCAGAACCATACGGTTAAAAAAACCTATCTGGCCTTGGTTAAGGGGAGGGTTAAAAATGAATCAGGGGCTATAGATAAACCGATAGGGTTAAAGCCTGGTACGGTGAAGCGCGTTGTTGGCGGTAGAAGAATGAAAGACATTAAGGAAGCCGTAACCAAATATAGGGTAAAATCGAGGTTTGAAATTAACGGTAAGGAGTACACCCTTATTGAGGCGACTCCGCTTACCGGACGCACGCACCAGATTCGCGTCCATCTTACTTCCATTGGCCGGCCGGTCGTTGGAGATAAGCTTTACGGCGGAGAAGATAGTTTTCTAAACCCGAGGCGCCAGCTTCTGCACGCGGATTCCATAGAGTTTCCCGTAGCCTCAGGGAAGATGCTTAAGATATCGGCGGATATGCCGGAGGATTTTAAGGGAGTTATCAGTAAACTTACCAGAGTGGATTAAATGTAATCCTCCTTCGCCCGCTCAGTGTCAATTTATCTTGCCTAAAAGCAAGATAAATTGACAATAAGCCGGTTTTCCGGCAATATTTACTAGTCATGATTAAGCAGGAGGTGTTAAACAAGATAAAGCCCGGGGCCGATATTAAGGTCTTCGAGGTTGTTAAAGAAAAAGATCGCGAAAGGACCAGTATTTTCCGCGGCCGCGTTTTGGCCAGAAAGCACGGAAGCGAACCCGGAGCTACCTTCACCGTAAGAGCTACGGTAGCAGGAGTAGGCGTGGAAAAGATCTATCCTATTTACTCTCCGGCTATAAATAAAGTAGAGGTCCTCTCAAGCCCTAAAAAAGTGCACCGCTCCAAGCTTTACTACCTCCGCTCGCTTTCGGCCAAGAAGGCCAAGAGAAAATTCGACGCCATCTCTTCTTAAGAGCCGCTTATTCGTTTTCGTGTTGCTCTTAACGCTTCTTTTTTATATCCTTTATTAAGTTGTTTCGGACGCGCGGGTGGCGAAATGGCAGACGCGCTACCTTGAGGTGGTAGTGCCCGCAAGGGCTTGGAGGTTCGAGTCCTCTCCCGCGCACCAATTACAAAAGGAGGGCATGTATTTATGCCCTCCTTTTGTAATAGACGAGGAGGACTCGAACCAGGAAAGTGTCAGGAAACCAGGGGGTTTCCTGTGGCGGAACTCACAAACC